>JAJOJL010000010.1 GCA_021208645.1 Bacillus sp. (in: firmicutes)
AAATCATGGAATTTTTTCAAATTTCTTCTCCTTCCACTTTTTTTAATGCTAACGGCACATCGCTTTGTATTCTGCTGTCCCAGAAATAGGATCGTACTCATCAAGTGTAAGGCTGTTGGTTGGAACCTCTGCCCAATGAAAACTCATAAATACAAGATCAGGCTGAACTTGTTCTGTAACCTTCACCTTTACTTTTACTTGGCCACGTCGGGAGCGGACAATGACCCAGTCACCAGATTCCACTTTTAATTTTCCAGCATTGAATGGATGCATGTCGACTGTTTCTTCTGTCTGTTTGCGTTTTAAGTTGTCAGGGTAATACTTTGTTTGCGTATTTGTATTATACGGCTCGTATCTTCTTCCTGTTGTTAATGTAAATGGATATTCGTCATCAGGCTGTTCTAATGGTGCCGTGTAACTTACAGGTGTAAACGGCGCTGTTTTCTCACTTTCATCGTAAAACTCCGTATGCATCGTTTTTGTTCCAGGATGATCTTCTGATGGACAAGGGTATTGTAGGCTGTATTCTCTATCCAAACGCTCATAAGGCATGCCACCGTACATGTGGCTACATAACTCCCTCACTTCATTCCAGATTTCTTCTGAATGATTATAATGCATCGGATATCCCATGAGGCTTGCAAGTTCTGTGAAGATCTGCCAGTCATCCTTGGCCTCCCCAGGGTGGGTTACGGCTTTCCGTACCCGTTGGATTCGCCGGTCCGTATTTGTATACGTACCTTCCACTTCTGCCCAACCCCTAGCAGGTAAAACTACATCTGCCATGGCTGCCGTTTCCGTAAGGAATATATCCTGCACAACTAAGAAATCAAGTTGTTCCAAGGCAGCTTTCGTATGTGACTGATGAACATCGGCCAGAATTGGATTCTCTCCAATAATATATAAGCCTTTCATTTGTCCTTCGCTCATTTTTTCTAACATACCAGTTAGAGTTTTTCCAACATAGGGGTTTAAGGAAACGCCCCATGCTGCTTCGAACTTTTTGCGAGTTTCCAAGTCCGTAATTGGCCTTGCTCCAGGCAACATATTTGGCAGGCAGCCCATATCGCCGGCCCCTTGCACATTGTTTTGCCCCCTTAACGGCATGATACCTGTTCCTTCTCGTCCAATATGACCAGTAAGTAAGGCTAAATTTGCTATATCAAATACGTTATTTACGCCGCAATGGTGTTCCGTAATTCCTAAGGTGTAGGCAATTAAACCTTTTTCAGCATGGGCATATGCTTTAGCAGCCTCATAGATATCATTACAAGGTACCCCAGTAATATCCTGTACCTTTTCAGGTGTATAGTCTTCTACTTGCTTCTTTAATTCATTAAAATTTAATGTAGAACGGAGAACGAACTCTTTGTTATACCATCCCTCACGAATGATGATGTGCATCATTCCGTTCATCAACGCGATATCACTGCCGACTCTTAATGGAAGGTGTTTTTTAGCAGCTTTTGTAATGTCCGTTTTTCTTGGGTCAAAGACATAGATATCCATTCCTTTTTTAGCAGCTTTTTTCATGCGGTTTCCAATAATGGGATGAGCTTCTGTAGGATTTGACCCCATCAACAAGAGAACATCAGCCTTATCGAAATCCTCGATAGAACTAGTTGGAAACCCGTTACCAAACACAGTCGCCAGACCGGCGACACTAGGAGCATGTCACGTTCGGTTACAGCCATCTATATTGTTTGTTCCTAAAACAGCACGGGCAAACTTTTGTGTTACATAATTTGTTTCGTTCGTTGCTCTCGCACATGCAAAAATAGAAATAGCATTTCCTCCATACGTATTTTTAATATGACCTAATTTATCTGCCACGAAGGAAAGTGCCTTTTCCCAGGTTGTTGGAACAAGTTCCTTTGTTACCTCATCTCTCATTAGTGGTGTTGTAAGTCGATCCTCTGAATGTATATAGTGATAGCCAAAGGCTCCCTTAATACATGTCTGACCTTGGTTAACAGGCGCGTCCTTGTCCCCACGAGCACGTATAATCCTGTCATCTTCAACTTCTAGTACTAAGCCGCAGCCGGTACCGCAGTAGGCACAAATAGTTTTTATTTCTTTTCTTTCTCCCACGTTCTCCCTCTCCTCTCTTAATCCCCAAATACTTGTTTGTAAAGGCTTACATACTAATTGTATCAAAAAGTATTGGTGGACAGGGGAATGATTTTTAACAATTGTGTAAATAACAACCTTTCGTTACAATTAAATATATAGACGAGGAGGGCATTTTGGTGAAAAATATTGGACTAGTTCTAGAAGGCGGAGGAATGAGAGGGGTTTATACAGGGGGAATTCTTGAGTATTTCTAGAAAATAATATTCATTTTCCTTATGTAGTTGCAGTCTCTGCAGGAGCATGTAATGCAGCATCATATGTTTCCCGCCAAATGGGAAGAAATCAAGCAGTTACGGTTGGTTATGCTAGTCATCCGGATTATATCTCCTTCAAACGGTTATTTAGTAGAGGGGAACTGTTTAATATGGATTTAATCTTTGATAAAATCCCTAATTCAGAAAATCCCTTTGATTATGATCAGTTCTTTTCCTCACAACAGAAATTTTATATTGGGACAACAGATTGCAAGAGCGGGGAAACCATTTATTATGAAAAATCTGAGTTGAAGAATGATCTGAATAAATTACTCCGAGCATCATGCTCATTGCCCATGATAGCACCTATTGTAGAACATGATGGCAGACCTTTGCTGGATGGAGGAATTAGCGACCCAATTCCCATAAACAAATCATTAGAAGATGGAAATGAAAAGCATGTTATTATCCTTACTCAATGTGAAGATTACGTAAAAGCACCTGTGAAGCGTGGGAAATGGTTGTTCAAAAAAAAGTACAAAAAATATCCCGGTTTGATAGATATTGTAGAAAGGCGAGCAAATATTTATAACGACTCTGTTAATCAGGTGGTTGAACTAGAGAGAGCTGGTAAGGCTTTTGTATTCCGTCCTGATAATTTAAGGGGGGGTTAATCGTACGGAACGGAGAGAAGAAAAGCTTCAGGAGTTGTATGATCATGGTTACGAACAGGCAAAGGAGCAAATTGACCAGCTGTTAGCGTTTCTACAGTCTTAAAGATCCGACTCCAGACTGAATTGATGATTAGACTCAAGAAGGTTTGTTATATATCTTCCATAAACTAAAATAGAATGGAAGGTACTAAAATAGAGAGGGGATGATAAGCATGATTAAATTTAATAAACCAGCCGTAGAACAATTTTTTCGAACGTATAATATTACAAATTTTACAGTAACCGATGATGAAAGTAAATTGTTGTTCTCTAGTAATCTAAATGGAAAAATGAATGTATGGGCGATGGACATGGAGCGGGGGTTCCCGTATTTGTTCGCCAATACGGAAAATGCCTGTAGCTTTTTAAAGACTGACCCAAAAGGCCGTTTCGTTTTGGGGGGATTTGATCAAGATGGTGATGAGAATTATCACATCTATGCCTTTCCTTACGAAGGAGGGGAAAAGAAAAAGCTCATTGAAGGAGAGAAAAACGATAAATATTTCTTTGCCCATATAAGTGACGATGGTAAAAGGTTATATTACATAACAAGCAAAGGAAATCCCCAATTTTTAAATGGTTTGGTATATCACATAGAGGAAGAACGTCATGAGGAACTATACATTGGAGAAGGAGCCTCTACTTTTATATCTGCAGTATCGAAAGACGAGCGCTATCTAGTGTTAATCCATTTTTATGCTAATACTTACAAAGTTGGTTATTTAAAGGATTTGAAAACAGGAGAAGTCAAGCCCCTTTGTAAAGACCCTGAAAGAGTTCATGAGTTTGTGGATGCGAAGTTTATATCTAATGAGGAAATCTTATATGTTACAAATGATGAGTCTGAATTTAATTATGTTATGAAATATCATATCCCATCTGGTAAACAAGAAAAATATGTGGAACTACCAAATGAGAGTATCACTTCTATTCATTGGCACAAAAATTCAAAAATGCTGTATTTTGTTACGGAAAAGGGAGTAGAGGACTTTATTTATAAGCTTGGTGAAGGGGATACTGAACCAACACTAGTACCGTGCCCCATAACATCATTAGATTCTGTTACGATTAGTAAAACAGGTCGTGTCTATGTGTTAGGTCGAAGTGCCGTTGAACCCTTTAATATTTATAGAACAGGAGCAGGGGGAGATTGGGAAAAGCTTACTGATAACCGTGTTCTTGGTGTTACCCAAGAGGTTATGGTGGATCCGGAAATTGTCACGTATCCTTCCTTTGATGGTATGGAAATTGAAGCCCTATGGTTCAAGGCAAAACCAGAGCAGGATAACGGTCATGTTATTTTCTGGCCTCATGGTGGTCCACAGGCAGCGGAGAGAAAAATGTTTAGAGCCATGTTTCAATGTTTCTTAAATCGAGGCTACTCTATTTTTGCACCTAATTTTAGGGGGAGTACTGGTTACGGAGCCACATTCAAAAAATTAGTGGAGCAGGATTGGGGCGAAGGACCTCGTCTAGATTGTGTAGCTGGTATTGAATGGTTATTTGAAACAGGTAAATGCAATCGAGATAGCCTTTATGTCTTAGGAGGAAGTTACGGTGGTTATATGACACTCCTTTTAGCAGGACGCCATCCAGAGTATTTTAAAGCAGTCATCGATATTTTCGGTGTTTCTAACTTGTTTACATTTGTAGAGTCAGTCCCGGATCATTGGAAACCTATTATGGAACGATGGGTAGGAGATCCTATTCGAGACAAGGAACGTTTCAAAAAAGATTCACCCATCACTTATCTATCAACAATGACAAAACCGATGCTGGTGATCCAAGGTGCCAATGATCCTCGTGTCGTAAAAGAAGAGTCAGACCAGATTGTAAAGGCATTACAAGAGCAAGGTACGGAAGTAGAATATTTGGTTTTAGATGATGAAGGGCACGGTTTTTCTAAAAAAGAAAATGAAATAAAGGTTTATAAACAAATCTTGAATTTTCTAGAAAAACACCGATAATTAAAGAATACTTGTAAGTCATATGATGAAGGGCGGCAGGGAGGATATCACAAACTCTCGCTGCCTTTTTATGTGGGGTTTAGTTTTGTAACGGGAAAGGGTATGAATGACACTTGATTGTAAATAATCCAATTATCATTCTAAAACAACATGGTTTATAATTAGTGGTGTCGAAACAGAGGAGTTGGGTTATGTGAATCGGAGTAAAAGCTATCGCTTATTAATTATTTTGTTATTTATTGCATTCATTAGTTTAATTTCTAGATCATTAATTTATTTAATTATATCCATAACTATTGCCTTTATTATTATTCTCCTTTTAAGCAAGGATAAGGCAAGAAGGCTAAGCGATGCTTCAGAAAAGATTATTGTTGAAGAGCCACAGGTGATAAAAAAGAAGAACCAGCTTTCAACTTATATTGTCCTTAGCCTTGGGGTTATTTTATTGTCGTACGGTATTGCAGGTTATTTCCATACTCAGTCAATTTTTAATGATATGGGAATTCTTAATGATCCATTTTTACATACCCTTGCCATAATAATTGGAGGAATAATGACTTTATCAAGCTTTGTCTTTTTGTTGAAGAAGTATCTTGAAGCTTGATAACTGATGAAGTAGGCTGAAATCATCAGTGTCCCTACAAGGTTAATTAGAGCCTTCTACATATATTACTCTAATTCATTCGGTTTCACAGGACGGGGATTTCCGTGCTAGAATAAGAGTAATTAAGTTTTAAGGGGCTGGAGATACGGTGATTTTAACCAAAAAAGAGAAAAATTTATTAATTCGCGTCCTAAAGAAAGAGAAAAGACGTGTATTTGGCATTAAAGAAAATAAACGGGAAGTAAATGAATTACTCGATAAATTAGAACAAAATGTTAGGAATGAAAAGGTAAATAAAGTAAAGCCTTCTAAACTATAGTAGGGTCACATTCCTAAGATCAAACGGAAAAAATTGTAAGCAGGATGGTAATAAGGGAACGTTTCCCTTTGAGCCGTCCTGTTTCTTCATGTATAATAAATCAGAATTGGAGAATGGAAATGGAGTGTTGAGAAGTGAAGAATTTATGGAATACAATTGTAAGAAATGATAAAAAAACAGTCATTATTTTAACAATTATTGTAGTTGGACTTGTTACTTTATTGTCGTATATCCCTCCTTACGAAGGGGAACTTCCATACTGGGTTACGCAACTTCCACTTGTAAATGCAACATTAAACAGCTTTACATTCTTATTTTTACTATTAGCATTAGGTGCAATTTTAAAGAAGAATATTGAACTGCACCGCAGATTTATTTATGGAGCTTTTACTACAACAAGTTTCTTTCTTATTTCATATGTCACTTATCATTTTTTAGCTGAGTCAACTACATTTGGTGGGTCTGGAACAATTGCAGGGGTGTATTATTTTATCTTGATTACTCATATTGTTTTAGCAGCAGTAATTGTACCCTTAGCATTAATGAGCTTTTTTACAGGGTATAAAGATGAACGGCCAAGACACCGGAAATGGGTTCGGTGGACAATGCCGTTATGGCTGTATGTTAGTTTAACTGGGGTACTAATTTATATCATGATCTCTCCTTATTACACATAACAGGAAATATGGAAGGACTTGTCAGCTCACGGCTGTTCAGGTCCTTTTTTTAGTTCATTAATAAAATCCCCTAATGTGACTTCATAGCCATACTCTATTCCGGGTACGCTATAAGGAAAGACCAGATAAAATAAGGAGAGAATGTGGAATGCGATCAGTTACTAGGCTTACTATTGCCTTTAGTATTGTATTATTTACTGTATTAGGACTTTGGTTTATTTCCGACCATCAAAAAGGCAATAACAATGCAGAAGAAGGGGATAGACAATTTGAGGCTGCCATGAGTGAAATAATGGCTGAAGATTTATCCTTGACTATCCAAATGTTCCTCCATCAGATTGATGATGATTTAAATAAATGGGGGGAGAGCGATTGGTCAGATGCTACGTTAGTAAGAAACATGAAAGAGGAAGTAGAGAATCATCCACATGTTAATGGCTTTATTTATTATCGTAATAATGAGGTACAACATCAGGCAGGTAAAATTACACTTTCAAATCCATTAAGGGAAATTTCAATGGACGGAAATAATATAAGCTACTCTAATCCATATATTTCTGAAGGGAAAAAGTGGATACTGGTAGGGAAAGAAACAGAGGATTCTTTCTTCGTTGCTGAGGTGAATTTAACCTTTATTGAAGGATTTATAAAAGATGTGGCATCATTGTCTGATGGGAACGGTCAATTTTTTATTGGAGAGGAAGTGGATGTTTCCCTTTCTGAGGAGGAAGTTGAACTACCTTATGTTGCTGCACACGTACCAGAAATAGGATGGGATTTATATGTTGAAGTGGAGGAAGGAGAAGAAGAGGATACTCATTTTAAAGATGGGGAATTAATCATTCAGTTAGTAGAAGGAGTGAATGAGGAAGAATGGGCTCGGGAAAATGACGTAACTATATTAGATAAATTCAATAGCAAAATTATTATAAGAGCAAATCATTCAACGGAAGAATTAATGGAGACGTTAATAGATGATGCTAACATTTTATTTATGGAACCAAATTTCTTGTATTCTAAACAGCATGTCACACGAAAAACGAATAAAAGAAGTCTGCCATCGTATTTTGGTAGTTATGACAGTGTTGAAACGCCGAATGATGAGTTTTATGAACCATATCAGTGGAATTTAACACAAATATTCACTGAGCCAGGGTGGAATATTACTTTAGGTGAACAGGGAGTTACGATAGCTATAATCGACAGTGGAATTGATCCAGATCATAAAGATTTAGCAGATAAAATACAGGCGGGTTATAATGCCTTTGAGGATAACGGAGCTTATGAGGATGAACATGGACATGGTACCCATGTAGCAGGAATTGCTGGTGCCATTACGAATAATTTAGATGGAATTGCCGGAGTATCGTGGCATAATCCTTTACTTGCAATAAAGTCTTTGGACCATCATGCAGAAGGAAACTCCCTTTCCATTGCAAAAGGAATCGTGTGGGCAGTAGACAATGGTGCAAAAGTGATTAATTTGAGCCTAGGGGATAGCCATGATTCGGAAATTATGTACGAAGCCATTCGATACGCCTATGAACAAGATGTTGTTTTGATTGCAGCCTCAGGCAATGATAACGTGGAAACACCTATGTATCCGGCAGCATATACGGAAGTGCTGGCTGTGGCCGCTGTTGACCCCCAAAGAGAAAGGGCTGTATTCTCTAATTATGGATATCATATTGATGTGAGTGCACCTGGTGAGCATATACCAAGTACGTATTTAGATGATCAATATGTGATAATGAGCGGAACCTCTATGGCGGCCCCACATGTAGCAGGATTAGCAGGTTTAATTCGGTCCCTAAATCCTAATTTATCAAATGACCAAGTATATGATATTATTTGTTATACAAGTGACGATTTAGGTGAAGAGGGATACGATCCTTATTACGGCTTCGGAGAAATTAATATACAAAAGGCATTAGAGATTATCCGACCAAATAATAACTAGGGCTCCTTTACTGTGGACTTGTCTATAATTTAGTTCTCCAGGTGACTAATGCATCTGGTGAACTTTAGTTACCATTTGTTGTGCAAAAATAAAAGGTGTGAAAAAGCTAGAAAGCTTTAATACACCTTTTTTACTTCTATTGGACTTATTTAGGTTGATTCAAACTTTGTTGATACACCAAGATCAGTTTATCCAGTTCCTCTGAACAACGTAAAGTGTCTTCTGAAGAAATCCCATAAAACTTTTGCTATAGTTTGTAGTTCTTTTTCGCTTACGTTCAATTTCACATTTTATGGACATAGGCTGAAACACTCCGTCTTCGTTGTACTGTCTTTCAATTATCATACAACAAGGTGGAAAGGGGAATAGTTTCCCTAAAACTTGTCATTTTATTGGTAGATACAACAAATATCGACAAATTAATATTCGATTTGATCCACATCTTTCGGGTGGATTGATTGTTCCTCTTGAATATAAACCTGATAATGGAATCGAATTGGAGTATCTTCCTCTCTTTTGTTATCTTTTTGTTTGAACTTGGCTAACTTAAGTTTTTTGCCCATTAACATCCACTCCTTTACAAGTACTTATTATGTAGGGTGGACCATTTGAGATTTTTTATCAGTATACTTGTTGAAACTACCGGGTAAATGGCCACAATGCTGAAATCAAAAACATAAACGATCATCAGTCTTTTATACAGAAACTATGGTTAATAAAGTTGATTTCAGCGTAAGGCACGACACTCCTCGAAAATGCTTCACATTTTCTTCGTGCGTGGGCAGACTCGAGGGAGCATCTCAGAGTCCTGCGGGAAAAGAGGTTAAGGGGAGACCCCTCAGGCGAAGCCGAGGAGGCTCCACAACCTCCCGCGGAAAGGGAGTGCCTGTAGCGGAAATCAACTACTTATTTATAGTTTCCTTTTATGGTGGTGGCTGTAAAGACATGTTGGCTTTATACTCTTGCCTGTTTCTTAAGTTTAACAAATTTGTATGCGAGGATTGCCAGATGCAAATTCATCCTGTCATCTGGAGATTGCAAACTTAAACCTGTTCTTTTTTCTATTTGTGATAACCGATATTTTAATGTATGTCTATGAATGTATAAATAAGAAGAGGTTTGCTGCAAATTGCAATTTATGAGCTAAATAAGTTTCTAATGTTAAGATCAAATCTGTTCGATGCTGATTGCTTTGAATTAAATTCCCTAAATACTTTTCATAGAAAAGACGGAGGGAAATTCCTGATTGTTCCATTCGTAATAATATTTGATAAAATCCCAACTCATCAAAATGAATGGTAGGTTCTTCCTTAAGAAGTAAAGGTGCATATTTTACGGCATATTCTGCTTCATTGGCACTTTGTGAAATATGATCTAACTTTTCATAACCGTTCCCAATTCCTATTTTAATTTTTTCTGAGAAATTGCCTGTTCCATCTAGCGTGAACAGTATCAGCAAGTTCTCTGAGTAATTTTTTTTTCTTTATTTTTTTCTGTTGTATCTGTTTCAATTAGGGCAGTAATTTTCATTTTCTCTAGATTAACAAAATGTGTTGGCGGTTCGTTTTTTTGGAACGTTTGAGACACAATATAGTGGAGATGCTGACTTAAATCCGGTACTGTATTTAATTCAACTTCCTTCTCAAACTCTATTTTTATGTAAAAAACACTATGGGCTTTTCCTAAATCGAAGCCAAGTCTTAATCCCCTTTTTATGGCTTTTTCTTCATCTAAATATTCTTTTTGCAAAATTTCTTCCATTAACTCCCCTTGCAGACTAACTTTTGTTTCCTCGATGGCATACTGCTTTACCAGTTCAATTCCTAGCAAGGTAGAAACATGGTCCATGATAATATCGTCCATATCTGTCCAGAGATCTTTTTTTTGCAGGGAAACCAAGTACCCGTATGTAAATGCGTCGGCCTCAATGGAAGCATAAAAGCAAAAAAAGTCCTTCCAAGGAAATACCGTAGAATGTTCTTTAGGTTCGTTATTTAATAAGGCACTTAAATGCACCCTTTCATCACCTACAACTATCGTCTCTTCTTGAATATGAACGGTTTCATGTACGATGGAAGAGGCCTGTAACTGTTCCATATCATCAAATACAAATATACTAGCATTCATTAAATTACTGAGTTTACCTAATACTTCCCGTAAACCATGATTACTTAAAGCAAGTTTTGTCATTGCTTTATGAATATTTAACGATTCCTTTAACAATCGCATCTGCTGGTTACCAATCTGCTCCACAATCGCTTTCGTGATGGTGGAAAAATTAATTGTCGTTGGAATCTCAATGAGCGGAAGCATTTTATCTTTAGCCGCACGAATAATTTCTTCAGGAATTTTATCTAAGTAAAATCCAGTGTAAATAGCCAGACCTGATAGTAACTTTGTGTTAATTAGATGTACAAGTCGTTCCCGGAATTTTTTGTTTTTTGCGAGTCCGTAGCCAGTTGTAACCACAAACTCTCCTTCTTGAAATCGGCTAATATCCTCAATGATTTCAATGGTTGTAATCCATGTAATAGAGTTTTGGAGCTGTTTTTCTCCTGTGATTAAAGTAGTTCCTTTAAGTGCAGGAAGCTTAAGAGCTTCATAAACAGTTAGCATGGTTCGTCCCTCCTAACAGCATTTATACATAATGTATAAAAACAACGGTGTAAATTGTTTCAATAAGGCGAATAGTCAGACTTAGGAGTATCGAATAGTATGGAAGTAAGAAGAGTTAAACTGATTATCCTTATTTTTATTTTAAATGAGGGAGGTGCTTATTGTGAATAAAAGTTTCTTAATAAAACCGACTTTAGATGAAGAATACCCTTAGCAGAGTATGGAAAAGGTATTTATTTATACGATTCTGCAGGGAAAGAATATATTGACGGGTCATCAGGAGCAGTTACGGCTAGTATTGGACATGGTGTCTTGGAAATTGCAGAGGTGATGAGAAAACAGGCAGAGAAAGTTTCTTTTGTTTACCGATCCCAATTTACAAGTACACCTGCAGAGAAGTTAGCTAACAAGTTAAAAGAGTGGGCCCCCGGGGATTTAAACTGGTCGTTTTTTGTAAACAGCGGATCGGAAGCTACGGAAACAGCATTAAAAGTAGCTATTCAGTATTGGCAGGAAAAGGGCAAACCGAGGAAAACAAAAGTACTATCAAGGTGGATGAGCTATCACGGTATAACATTAGGAGCTTTATCCATGTCTGGACATGAAGGCAGGAGAGCAAGATTTGTGGAGTTGTTAGAGGATTATCCATCTATTGAACCTCCATATTGTTTTAGGTGCCCATTTCAAACTTCCTATCCAGACTGTAAGCTTAAGTGTGCATCTGAGTTAGAGCGGACCATAAGGCGTATTGGCGCAGACCATATTGCCGCTTTTGTGGCAGAACCAATTATTGGAGCTTCAGGAGCAGCAGTTACACCACCACCTGGTTATTATGAAGAGATTCGACGTATATGTGATGCATATGAAATTTTGTTCATCGCAGATGAAGTAATGACTGGAATTGGCCGCTGTGGGAAAAAATTCGCCATCGACCATTGGAATGTAGTACCAGACATTATTGCAACAGGGAAAGGGTTGAGTGGTGGCTATGCCCCCCTTGCAGCAACCATAATTAGGGATAAGATATTGGAACCTATCGTTCGAGGCTCAAAATTAATTATGAGCGGTCATACATTCAGTGCAAACCCCCTATCTGCTGCGGTAGGCTTAGCGGTTCTAGAGTATATGGAAAAGCATAAATTAGTGGAAAATGCAGAGAAAACAGGTGACTATTTGTTAAACCAGTTGGGAGACCTTCAAAAGAAATACCCAATCATTGGTGATGTAAGGGGAATGGGATTGTTAACAGGCATTGAATTCGTTTCCAATATATTTAACAACCTCCCATTTGCTTCAGAGGTTAATGTAACTAAAACAGTCATTAAAAAAGCGATGGATAAAGGACTTCTCCTTTATCCAGCAGGAGCAGGAGAAGCGGGTATTGCTGGTGATGCGGTCATGATTGCTCCCCCATTAACAATAAAAGTGGAGGAAGTGGATCGGCTCCTATTAATATTCGAAGAGGTAGTTAAAGAATTACAAGATGACTTACAAATCGAAGGTTTTTTTCACTCTGTTATTTAGGAAGCAATTTAACTATTGGAAGGAGGATGATGATGGCAGTTGCAAATTCATCTACAAAAGTAGTTCCACTAGAGGAAGCGGTAACTATGATAAAGAATGGAATGACGTTGATGGCAGGGGGCTTTGGTGGTGTAGGAAACCCTCCGACGATAATTGAACAAATTTTAAAAAAGCATATTGAAAAATTAACTTTAATTTGTAATGATGCTGGTTTTCCTCATATTGGTGTCGGTCAGCTTGTAACAGAAAAAAGGGTAAAGAAATTAATAGCTAGTCATATTGGTTCAAATCCAAATGCTGGAAAACAAATGACGGATGGAGAGTTAGAAATAGAATTTTCTCCTCAAGGTACCCTTGCTGAAAGGATTAGGGCTGGAGGAGTTGGCTTAGGAGGTATTTTGGTAGATGTTGGGGTGGGTAATCCTTTTGTAGAAAAGGGAAAAGAAAAAGTCACTATTAATGGGAAAACGTTTTTAGTGGAAACACCTTTAACAGCCGATATCTCCATTGTTTATGCAAAAAAAGCAGATTCATTTGGCAATCTTGTCTATGATACCAGTGCAAGAAACACGAATCCCCTTGTTGCTATGGCTGGCGATATAACGATTGCAGAAGTAGAAGAAATAGTGGAACCAGGCGAATTGGATCCTGAGGAAATTGTTACTCCAGGGGCTTTTGTTAACTATGTCGTACAGACAAAAGGGGTGAACTGGAAATGGGCATGGGAAGAGAAGTGAGGCATGCCATCGCAAAACGGGCAGCGCAAGAAATTAGAGACGGTATGATTGTCAATTTAGGAATTGGAATACCTACTTTAGTGGCAGATTATGTTAAAGGGAAGAATGTCATGTTTCACGCTGAAAACGGAATTTTAGGTACAGGACCAAGCCCCCATCCTGGTAGTGAAAACCCGAATTTATGTAACGCTGGTGGCTTTCCAATAACGACTGTAGAAGGTGCGTCGTATTTTGACAGCGGGACTGCCTTTGCCCTTATCCGCCGCGGTTTTTTAGATATGACCATTTTAGGAGCATTGGAAGTAAGTGAAAAGGGAGACTTAGCAAATTGGATCGTACCTGGAAAGCGGGTTCCTGGTATGGGAGGAGCGCTTGAACTTGCTCAAAAAGCAAGAAAAGTAATTGTATTAATGAACCATACAGATAAATATGGCCAATCTAAAATTGTAAAGGGATGTCAGCTTCCTTTAACTGCGCCAAGCTGTGTACACATGATTATTACTGACATGGCCGTATTTTCAATCACCGATGGAAGGCTTATATTAGAGGAAGTATTTCCTCCATATAAACTGGAGGATGTGTTAAAGAAAACAAATGCCAACGTAATCGTTTCGGAAACAATTACAACTGTTTCTTAGGGGGAGCGGGAATGGATAGACAAAAAGCAATTCATGAATGGATGAATGAAAATAAGCAAGAGTTAATTGAAATGTTGCAACAGATGGTAAAGGAGCCATCCACACAAATGAATGAAGCTGGTATTCAGTTTTTGACAAAGAAATGGCTTCAGGAATTGAAGTTTAATGTGGATGAATGGGAACCAGGGGGAGAAGAGTTAGTTGGGCATGAAGCGTTTATATCTGCAAGGGAATCATTTACTGGGAGCCCAAATGTTGTTGGGATAAAAAAGGGAAAAGGAAATGGCCATTCCATAGTATTAAACGGTCATATAGATGTGGTCCCAGAAGGAGATTTGTCCAATTGGGATGAAGATCCATTTTCAGGACTTTATAAGAATGGAAAGGTCTATGGCAGAGGGTCGACTGATATGAAAGGTGGCAATGCAGCCATGTTGTTTGCCTTAAAAGCCATTCATGATTTAAACCTTTCATTAAGGGGAGATGTTATTTTTCATAGTGTCATAGAAGAGGAGAGCGGTGGGGCAGGGACTTTAGCGGCCATCTTGAGAGGCTATACTGGTGATGCTGCAATAATCCCTGAACCGACAAAGATGAAGATTTTCCCAAAACAACAAGGTTCCATGTGGTTTCGTCTATATGTAAAGGGAGCATCTGCCCACGGTGGAACACCTTATGAAGGAGTTAATGCCATTGAAAAGGCACAGACAGTCTTGAATACATTAAAAGAACTAGAGCTAATTAGAAATAATCGTGTTACCGATCCTCTTTTTGCTAAAATGCCCATCCCATTACCGATCAATGTTGGAGTTATTGAAGGGGGAGATTGGCCATCGTCTGTACCAGATCTAGTGAAAATTGAAGGAAGATGTGGTATTTCTCCAGATGAAACGGTAGAGGATGCAAAAAAAGAATTTCAAGAGTGGATTAATAAGTTAGGAGAAGAGGATGAATGGTTTCAAAAGCACCCTGTTAAACTAGAATGGTTTGGTGCTCGTTGGTTCCCAGGGGCGATTGAAACAGATCACCCATTAATGAATATGCTTACGAATAATTATAAAAAGGTCATGGGTGAATCGCCTGATGTGGAAGCGGCTCCTTGGGGAACAGATGGGGGACTGTTAACGGCTGTAGGAAACACACCGTCCGTGGTGTTCGGTCCAGGTATCACAAATTTAGCCCATTATTCCAATGAACATATTGAAGTGGAGAAGGTACTTCAATGTGCAGAAATTATGGCCAATACGATCTTTGAATGGTGTAATCGATGGAAAGAATAAACAGATGAGTAAGGAAGGCTACCGGATTAATATAAGATTGTAAAAAAAGGTGAAGGATATTTATGAAAAGTATGGAATAGTATTTATTACAGAATTAGTAATAGAATTTGCAAAAGAACTATTTAAAATAGTAAAATAAGTGGCCGGCTCTCAGTAGCCGGCTTCAATGCTAATATTGGATGTGAATATGGATGAAAAATCAATGGGAAATTGATAGGGTAAATGATAGGCTTGTAGCTTTTTTCCCTGATCTTGGGAAAGGGGAACTGAGTGAGATTATAACTGTATTTAAAAGGGAAGATTTAGGGAAATTAATAGTTCATGTACTAGAATCAGATAACGTTGTGATGGAGCAAGCTGGCTTTCAACGAGAAGGAGAACTTTCAGGTTTTTTTTTGCAGTAGTAAAGCATTGGTTTACACACTGTATGGAAAGAAGGAAAGGGAAGTTTCAATTTCAAAAAGTGAAAATAGCAAGGTTTTAACAATAGTCCAGGAAGATAACAAGGACCTGTCCAATCTGGAACTAACAAATTTTTCTGTTAGTTTAGTGGTGGAAGAAGATTTAGAGGAATTGGTGCAGTTGTTTAAAATTGTATTCCCTCTATACCCTACAGATATATTTGACCCCAACTACTTACGGAAAGCTATGAAAGAAAATTATACCTTTATGGTTGCAAAAACAAAAGATGATAAAATTGTTGGTGTTGCATCTGCCATGGAATCAGGTTATGGTAGTGCAGAAATTACGGATTGTGCTGTACACCCTGATTATCGGGGAAATCAACTGTTACATGGGATTATATTGGGGCTAGAAAAAGAACTTGTAAAAAAAGGAATAGACCAAGCCTATTCACTTACTAGGGCAAAATCAGTAGGGATGAACATGACTGTTAAACGATTAGGCTATCATTATGAAGGTACATTAATAAATAATTGTATAATTTCTACTGGATTTGAGGATATGAATATATGGACCAAGTCACTTAGAAAGAATGCTCATTAGCAAAAAGGCCAATGGTATTCCTCCAATACCATCGGGGCTTTTCTTATAGAGTCTGTTATAAGACAACCATGGCTATACAGCCAACCACGTGACCATCTAGCATGAAAATGGTTGTGCTCGGGCTTTATCCTAAAATTTAAAATAATTCTTCTTCAGCAATTTTGGCTGGTTCATAAATTATGATAACTAAAGGCATTTGGAAGTTTGTTTGTATCAATCAGCATGAACTGATCTTCTATTTCATCAATTATGCTTTCATCAATATAAATCATTTCACAATTAGAACACTGTATAGATGGTACATGGGTAATTTCTACTGCCCTCGTCCCATCAGGTAGTTCCCAAAAAGCAGATTTTTGTGCTTCTTGTGCCCCTTCCCTTTGACACCAATTACAAGTTTTTAAACTCATAAAACGCCTCCCGTTTTTTAAGCTTGTTCTTTTTTGTTTTCCTGATTCATTCGTTCAAGTTCTTTTTTCCATTTGCGTTCCTTCATCATGTCACGCTTCTCTCTTTGATTTTTCAATGATTGGTGAGCTTCATCCTGCTCATAGGTTTTACGTCTGTCTAAACGATTTAAACCTTCCGGTACTAAGTGAGACTCATCATCGTTCAATAAAGCAGATATGCCCACACGTTTTTCCTTTTTCTTTTCGTAATAGGAGTAGAAATAATCTTCTGCTGTTCCAGGTGTATAGTTGTTTGGTTCAGGATAGGAAGTAATAACCCCTTCAAAATTTCGTAATACAATTTTTTCTGCACTTTGAGATATTAAATAGTTTGGTTGCAGGGTAATTTTACCGCCACCTCCCGGTGCATCCACAACGAATTGAGGTACTGCGTATCCTGAAGTATGTCCTCTGAGCCCTTCGATAATTTCAAGCCCTTTTGAGACTGGGGCACGGAAGTGTCCAATTCCTTCTGATAAATCACATTGATAAATGTAATACGGTCTTACCCGAATTTTTACTAAATCATGCATTAGCTTTTTCATGATTTCCACACTGTCATTGATGCCTGCAAGGATTACTGCCTGATTTCCTAATGGCACCCCAGCATTTGCCAACATTTCACAGGCTTTTCTTGATTCTTCGGTTATTTCTAATGACGTATTAAAGTGAGTATTTAACCAAACTGGATGATACTTTTTCAATATATTGCATAGGTTTTCCGTAATTCGCTGTGGAAAAACAACTGGAGCTCTCGTACCAATGCGGATAATTTCCACGTGATCAATAGCACGGAGATTTTTTAATATATATTCAAGTATTTGGTCATTTATTAATAATCCATCTCCACCTGAAATGAGAACATCCCTAACTTCTGGTGTGTTTTTAATATAGTTAATAGCTCCATCTAACTGTTTTTTTGGTACCCCCATACCGATCTGGCCAGAAAAACGACGACGGGTACAGTACCTGCAGTACATGGAGCACTGATTGGTTACTAAAAATAATACTCGGTCAGGATAACGGTGAGTTAATCCTGGTACAGGAGAATCTTCATCCTCTGATAAAGGGTCCTCTAAATCATACTTCGTCTTTTTAATTTCCTCAGAAATAGGAACAGATTGCATTCTTATTGGGCAGCGAGGATCATCAGGATGCATCAATGATGCATAATAAGGTGTTATATTTAATGGAATCGTCTTTGTAGAAATTTTAACTCCCTCTTCTTCCTCTGGAGTTAAGTTTATGACTTTTTTTTAAATCATCTAATGTACGAATCGTGTTAGTTAGTTGCCACATCCAGTCGTTCCATTGATCCTCAGTTACATCTTGCCATAACTCAATATCCTGCCACTGTCTTGTTGGTTTGTATAAATCCATTTTCATGGTAAAACCCCTCCTCAAAATTTTCCAATATCTCACTTTTATTTAATGCAAGATACGTGCCAACTTATAAAATGAGGAAAATAAAGGAATGAAAGAAATGAAAAGGTAGTCCACAGAAAAAAACGCCGAAATTTCGCGTTTATACTAAAGGTTATATTTAGATATTTTATACTGCAAGGTTTGTCTCGGAACATTTAGTAGCTTTGCTGCCTTGTTGACGTTTCCATCTGTTTCCATTAGTTTTTTGTGGATGAGTTCCTTTTCCAAGGCTGCTACTGCATCCTTTAAGTTTAAATCATCACTTATGGTCAAGTGTTTCATTTGTGTTTGATCATTCGTATGTACGATGATTTCCTCTGGTAAATCGTCAACTTTAATATGGTCACCTTCCACTATGTTCATAGCCGCTTCAATACAATGACGGAGTTCGCGGATATTACCAGGCCAGTGATAGGTTTCTAAAAATTTTCGCGCTTCCCTGCTTGTTCCAACTACTTTTTTGTTGAATTCAATATTAAAAAAACTGATAAATGAAGTGATTAATTGCTCCAAATCCCCCATTCTATCCCTCAATGGAGGAAGGGATAGGGAAACAACATTTAAACGGTAATATAAATCCTTTCGAATCACTTCTTTCTCCAATAAAAATTCAGGAAATTCATTCGTTGCTGCAATAATCCTAACATCTGTTTTAATACTTTTGTTAGACCCAACCCTTCTGATAACGCCATCTTCAAGAACTCGAAGGAGCTTTGCCTGAAGATCATAAGGGAGGGTATGGATTTCATCAAGAAATAAAGTGCCTCCGTGGGCTAATTCAAAGAGACCTTCCCGATTTTCAGACCCAGTGAAACTTCCCTTTGTTGTCCCGAATAAAGTGCTTTCCAACAAAGTCTCTGGAATGGCAGCGCAGTTCTGTGAAATAAAAGGACGGTTCTTTCGAGGAGAAGCGTGGTGAATACTCTGAACCAGAAGTTCTTTCCCAGTTCCAGTTTCGCCATAGACAAATAAAGGGGATGAGGTTTTTTGCCACTCTTTTTTGCTTTCTTTAAAAGTAGTTTCATTTTTTTCATCGTCTGTTAGAATGTCATGAAAACAGTAGAAAGCTTGATCATCATTAATGGCCGCCGCTTTCGTTTGACGTCGGTCTATTTTTGTTTGAAGGTCAATTAGTTTATTGGAAAGTTGTTTAATTCGTGAATAATCTTTAGCAATTTCAACTGCCCCAAGTACTTTTTCGTTTACGATGATGGGGATTGTCGTATTTACTGTATCGATTAGTTTTCCGTTAATATTCCGATACGTTTGGTGTTGGTTGTAGATGGGTTTTCCAGTTTCAATGACTTTGAGCATTGTACTTGTTTGTTCAGATAGGGACGGAAATACCTTTAATAATGGTTTGCCAATAACTTCTTCACTTTTTAAGCCGTCGTGCTCAGCGGCAATTTTGTTGAAGTATATGGTAACACCGCGACTGTCCACAACATGAATTCCCTCATCGATACTTGATAATATTGCTTTGAGCATTTCTTTTGTGTCTGTTTCTGATGCAAACATGAGAATCTCCCCCTTTCCAGGCTGCCGAAAAATGGTCTAGGTGTGCCGAAAATTCGGCGTATAGTTATTGTAAATCATACTATTTATTTGATTATTCAGCAAGAAAAAAAGTGCCGCTATCCGGAGCGACACCTCTATATTTATTGTAATTAAGAACTGCTCTTAGTCTTCCATTGTCGAGAGGTCTCCTGCTGGCTGGTTAAGTTCCCAAGCCTTTAAAACTCGACGCATAATTTTCCCGCTACGTGTTTTCGGCAGTTTTTCTTTATACTCAATTTCTCGAGGAACAGCATGGGCAGAAAGTTCATTTTTAATAAATGCTTGAATTTCTTTCTTTAATTCATCACTATATTCATAACCTTCCCTAAGGGAAATAAAGGCTTTAATGATTTGCCCCCTTACTTCATCAGGCTTACCTATGACCCCTGCTTCCGCTACAGCCGGGTGCTCTACGAGTTTACTTTCAATTTCAAATGGGCCAACTCGTTCTCCAGATGTATTAATAACGTCATCGTTTCTACCTTGGAACCAAAAGTAGCCGTCCTCGTCTCGGTAAGCAGTGTCACCAGAAATATACCAGCCTTTTATGGCAAAATACTCGTTGTATTTTGGTTCGTTTTTCCATATTTTTCTCATCATAGATGGCCAACCAGCTTTTATGGCTAAGTGACCCATTTCATATGGAGGTAGAATCTCTCCTTTATCATTGATAATTGCCGCATCAACCCCTGGAATTGGTTTGCCCATAGACCCTGGTTTGATCGGATCACATTGATAGTTACAAATAAGCATAGCTCCCGTTTCCGTCATCCACCACGTGTCGTGAATTCGTAGGTTAAATACATCGTACCCCCATCTTACAACTTCTGGATTTAATGGTTCACCTACACTTAAAATGTGGCGCAAGGAGGACAGGTCATATTTTTTTACTGTCGCAGGATCAGCGGCCATTAACATGCGAAAGGCAGTTGGGGCACTGTACCAAACAGTAACATTATTTTTTTCGAGAGTGGCATACCAATCATCAGGAGAGAAACGACCTCCCCTCACTACATTTGTTACACCATTTAACCAAGGCCCAAATATGCCATAGGAAGTCCCTGTTACCCAACCAGGGTCTGCTGTACACCAATAAACATCATTTTCATTTAAATCCAGCACCCATTTTGCAGTTTGATAATGTTGAAGCATAGCATTATGGACATGATAAACCCCTTTTGGTTTACCAGTAGAACCGGAAGTATAGTGAAGAATTAGACCGTCTTCCAAATTCACCCACTCAATAGCAGTATCATCCGTTGGGGCAGTAACCATTTCTTCTGAGTAGGTTGCATATTTACTTTCCGTTTCCATATGATCTCCTACAAGAATGATAGTCTCTAAGTTTGGTAGTTCTTCATGGGGCACTCTCGGTAATAGTTCAGGAGTTGTGACCAATACCTTTGCTTCACTGTCTTCTAGACGTGCTTTAACAGCATCTTTCATAAATGCTTCAAAAAGTGGTCCAACAACAGCCCCAACTTTTATGGCACCGAGAAGGGAGATATACAGTTCTGGAGTTCGGGGCATGAAAATAAAAACCCGGTCTCCCTTGGCTACGTTGAATTTTCTAAACATATGTGCTGCCTGGTTTGTCTTTTCTTTCATTTGTGCAAACGTATACATTTCTTCCCGTTTTGCATCCGAGTAAAGGAGGGCGGTTTTATTACCGCGACCTTCATCCACATGTCGGTCAATGGCCTCGTGAGCCATGTTTACTTTTCCTGTTTTAGACCAGGAAAATACATTTTCACCTCGTCCCAACTAAAATTTGCCCTTGCTTCCGTATAATTTTTCAGTTGATAAGTTCCTTCTCTCGGTTGTAAAACTTCCACTTCAAAAGCACCTCCTAAAGAATTATTGCTTAATTGTAACAATTTACGTTTATGATATACCTATTATTCAGAAACTTCAAATATATTAAAAAGGTTTTTAGTTTTTTTGAAGGGATTATAAACAATTTGTGAAATGATTAACAAATTCCTTGTGTATATTAGTGAAAAGGTATAAAATGACGTTTTAGTTTAGAAAAAAGAGTTTTTGAAAAAGTGTCCTAGCTTAAAACGATAATTACTAGGTGAAGAAAAAAAGAAGCGTAAAAAACGCTTCTCAATTCACATAATTTTTTAAGTTTGATTCAATTTCCACAGATTGGCCACGTAGTTTTACCTCACTATTG
>JAJOJL010000129.1 GCA_021208645.1 Bacillus sp. (in: firmicutes)
GGGAGACACCTCAGGCGAAGCCGAGGAGGCTCCACAACCTCCCGCGGAAAGGGAGTGCCTGTAGCTGAAATCAATACACATTTAAAGTTTCTATTCATGGTGGTGGCTGTAAAGCCATGGTTGTTTTGAACAGGCTCTTTTACTTCAACAAAACCTCTTTCTACTAAACGGATAATTCCAGTTGAGCAACACATTCCACATGGGACGTCATTGGAAACATGTCTACTGGTTGCACCTGCATTACAGTATAGCCATGTGGCGAAAAATACTTCAAGTCCCTAGCTAACGATGCGGGGTTACAAGAAACATAAACAACCCGCTTTGGCTTCATTTTAACAATTGTCTCTAGGAGGGTTTCATCGCATCCCTTTCTCGGTGGGTCTACAACAATAATGTCTGCCCGGATACCTTGGGCATACCACCATGGAATTACTTTTTCTGCTTCCCCTACGGCAAAATCAGCATTTGTTATGCCATTTATTCTTGCATTGTTCTTCGCATCGGCAATAGCTTCCGGAACAACCTCTACTCCATATACATGCTTCGCTTTCTGGGCAAGAAATAAACTTATCGTTCCGATACCACAGTAGGCGTCAATAACTGTTTCTTCCCCTGTAAGCTTACAATACTCCAGTGCTTTATCATACAAGACTTTGGTTTGTTCTGGATTCACTTGATAAAAAGACCTGGGCGAAATGGCAAATTTAATTTCTCCGATATAATCATAAATAACTTCCTCTCCCCAGAGAACGACCGTTTCATTACCAAATATCACGTTCGTCCGTTTAGGGTTAATGTTTTGTACAATAGATTTTACATTAGGAAGCCCTTTTCGAATTTCTTCAACTATGTTCTTCTTATTAGGTAATTCCTTCCCTTTCGTGACAAGGACAACCATGAGTTCTTTCGTCACTTTACCATAACGGGTGACTACATGTCTTAAAGTACCTTTATGCTTTTCATCATCATAGCCCCGTATTCCGTATTTCTTGGCAATCTCCTTCACCAACTGAACGACTTCATCATTCGCCTCATGCTGAATCATGCACCGTTCCATATCGATAATTTGGTGCGTTCTTTCTGCGTAAAATCCGGCAATCAGCCCCCCTTCCTCTTCACCGAAGGGGACTTGTGCCTTATTCCGGTAGTTCCACGGGTCCTTCATCCCTAAAGTAGGGTGCACGAGAGTATCTTCTAATCCGCCAATTCGTTTCATTACATCAGTTACATGTTTTTGCTTGTGACGTAACTGCCCCTCGTAGCTTAAATGCTGTAACTGACAGCCACCACATTGTTTAAATATGGGACAAGGGGCTTCTATTCGCTCCTCACTTTCCTTCTTAAGGGACATAAGTCGTCCGAAAGCATAGTTTTTCTTTACTTTCGTAATCTTCACTTCCCCAATTTCACCAGGAAGGGCCCGTTGCACAAAAACAGGGTAACCGTCTATTTTTGCAACCCCTGCCCCATCGTGGGTTAAGTCTTCAAATGTAAGCTCTACATGTTGATTTTTATGTACAGGTAATTTTTCTGCCATTTTTCGTTGTCCTTTCAGAACAAAAATTTTCCTAATCATGATTGTACCATAATGATAGGCACAGTAAAAAATATACAGAGAACACATGATATTGGCTCACCATACTATACTTTTTTCTACTTTAAATTAACTATTCTAATTTTTTAAAATATTAAGAATTAAAGAGGAAATAAGAGAAAACGAGTGAAAGCGCTTCAAAAATAGTTGAAATTGGGCTTATTTGTATTTTTCCTTTAACGGGACAAAGTGACATAATGTATCTGATTTAAATTATGATTGGAGGGAACTGAATGAATAGTATTTTATTAGCAGTAATTGGTATGTTTGTATTTTTTCTAGGGTACCGTTTTTATTCTAAATTTATTGCAGAAAAGATTTACAGACTAGACCCGAACTTCGTAACCCCTGCCAATGAATTTAACGACGGTAAAGACTTTGTCCCGACAAACAAATGGGTTTTATGGGGACATCACTTCACGTCCGTTGCCGGTGCTGCACCAATTGTAGGGCCTGCCATTGCCGTATACTGGGGCTGGCTCCCAGCAATAATCTGGGTTCTTTTAGGTACGGTGTTTGCCGCTGGTGTCCATGACTTTGGTGCTCTTGTATTGTCTGTCAGAAACAAGGGGCAATCTGTAGGGACATTGGCGAATAAACTTGTCGGCCAGCGGGCAAAAATCTTGTTTTTATTTATTATCTTAATTCTTCCTGACTTTAGGACTTATAAGGCATAAAAACGATAAAATCGTTGGTGTATCAATGATTTTATCGTTTTTATTTTGTCCTATTATTTTAAATTGATGGTTAAATCTAGTTTTGTGCAAGTACGAAATTTCGTTAAAGTCATATTGCTTTTGAGTACAGGTAACTTAAGAATGGTTGATAAATCAAGATAGGTTTGTGAGATACGCGTTGGTGTGACAATGTTGTTTGGAAATTCTCCTTGAACGAGAACCAACGGTTCTCGAATGGCTTCCATCACCTTTGCCGCAGACACACTCTTCTGCAGCTCAGTTTCCAAAAGATATTGTGAGTATCGAAGCATACATAGGGAGATAAAACACATGGCAAAATGCCCTTTGATATGCTCGTCATTCCAAACAAAGACTGGTCGTGCCCTTAAATCCGTCTTTAAAACTCTAAAACTTTCTTCAATCTTCCATAAACCACTATAAATTTTTGATACCTCTTCTGTGGTCAAGGTTTGATTGTTGGTTATGACAGCATAATAACCATCATATCTAGCGGCCTCTTCAATTTTCTGTTCATCCAACTTCCAATCTTCGGTATCCAGTTCCATCTGAAGATATTGGTTAGAACCTCTTCTTAACGCAGCTTTTAATTGGTAGGGTTTGTCTAAGCGTTTTTGAAGTCTTTCTAACACTCGTTCCCGATCTGCCCTATCCTTTCCTGCACGCTTGGCTGACCAAGTGAGGTGGATGTGTACTGGTATAACTTCCTTTTTGTATTTCTTTGGACGACCTCGTTTTTGGGGTAATGCTTCTATTTCTTCAGGAGAGAGCGGAACTTTTACTTCATAGAGTTGCTCAATGATCTTCTTCTTTGAAACGACTTCTCCTGTTTCAGAATTAACCATAGATTGCCAGCCATCCTCTTGCCAAACTAGTTCCTTAAACGTAGAAGAAGACCGTTTGAGTGTATAACTTATAACAAAATCATGCCCAGCTCCCATAAGGTATTCTAGGTTTTTCCCACTATTTAATCCTCTATCAGCGACGACTGTAATCTTTTCCAAACGATACAATGCTTTCAGCTTTTCAACGGAGCTAGTAAGTGTGTTTTGGTCCATGGTGTTTCCAGGGAACAACTCGTAGGTGATAGGAATACCATTGTTATCAAGTAAAAGACCCATGACGACTTGAACTTCATTATTTTTGTGATCTTTTGAGAACCCAAACATACGAAGCTCTCCCCAACGAGTACTTTCAAAGGCATAAGTGGTCACATCATAATAAGCCTCTGAACCTTCACGATTTGTTTGCTTTTCAAAAAAATCAGCTAAGTGTTGGACGATGGCTTCTTTTTGTTCGGCTAGAACATCTAATACACTATACAGTATATCGAGACTTAATGGCTGAACACCTGCATAGAAAGTCTGTTCCGAAGCACTTGCACGAATACTACGGGGCTCTCCACAACGGTGAGCGACCAAGTAAAAGAGAGCTTGAGCGATGGCGCCCGCATTACGTTTACCACTTTTCTGAATAAAGAAGTCATCCAGATTCATTTTTTCCCACATTTGTTTTACTATGGCATGTCCAAATCGATACGATGGCACAACATCGGTGGGAGTATGTATATCAACACTTGAAACCTGGAGGTTAACGGGAGCTTGGGACGCTTTTTTAGCCTTCGTCAGTTCTTTCGCCTCCGCCTTCAACTTCGCAATAATATCTGGATCTTCAGCTAGCATCCTCTCATAATTGCCGATGGTTTTGATCACCTTTGTTTTCTTTTTGTTTGTTCCAGGGATTCTTGTATCTTCCCTGAACTGAATAACACGTGCTTTACCAGATCCCGTTATAGCTACGTACATATCGTCCACTCCTGAAAATCATCGTTACTTATATTATACCATTACAGGAAAAAAATGAAACAAAATAATAGGAAATAACAGGACAAAATGTATTAAGATTTCATTACACAAAAATCCCTAGAAACAGCCATGTAGAGCCGTTTCTAGGGATCTGTTTATCATTACGTTATTGTTAAAGTCCTAAAGTCAGGA
>JAJOJL010000004.1 GCA_021208645.1 Bacillus sp. (in: firmicutes)
TTTTTGGAAGTTAGGGCCGATTTCGGGTAGATAGACGAGCGCAATGAACGCGTTTTTACAAGTTGAGGTCAATTTCGAGTAGATAGACGAGCGCAATGAACATGTTTTGACATATCTTGTATTGATTTTAAGAATTTGCCAGTTAGTTATCTTATTATCAAAAATCAAAAAAAGTGTCTCATGGCCATCATGAGACACTTTTTAATTCTTTATCCTTCTCCATCTGTTGCTGGCACGTGATTTGCTTTCTTCACTTTATGGGAACCAGACATTGGTTCAGGTTGACCGCTTGGTTTGTTTTTCTTCGCATTTCTTCGTTGGCTTTTAAACGTATTTTTTTCTGTCATTTTAGAAGCTCCCTCCACTAAATTCGGTGAAAATAGAATCAATCACTCATTTATACTTTTTCCTTTCTTATTGGATTCATTCACCCAGTCAATGGTATGTATATTCGGGGCACAAAGATAAAAAATAAGATAGAGATTTGATTAAACTTGAGGGGGAAGAGCCATGCCATATCATAAGAACAAGCGTCAAGCCTTTGAAGCAGCACAGCAAGCATATGTGCAGTTGCAGGAAGCAATGGAGAATTTGCATCCAGAAGATGCGGAATACGGACATCAGCATAAAGTAGCGGAACAAGAGTTAAATGAAGCGATGCAGATTATTGAAAAGGCACACGTTACTGCATCGGAGCACCAACGGAAGCAATTAAACAAGTATTCTCAAGAAATTGAAAAATATAAACACGACTTGATGGAATAAAAATTGCTTAGCCTATAGGCAAATGATTCCTTTAATTAAAGCAAACTACACAAACGCTCTTCTATAAACTGGAAGCAATGGTTTCGTATGTCACGCGCCTGATAGGAAATACCCATCCTGTCAGGTTTTTAAAAGACTGCAATGACTTGACTTATTGCTTCAAGGGGGACTCTAAAGGGCAAAAAACTCCTTTTAAGTCCCCCTCTTTTATTGACGAGACTGCTGAAAAAACTAAAATAGTTAGAGGGACTGAAAAAGTGGAAAAACACCAACTTTTTTCAGTGCCCTCTTATTGACGCTTCTTCGTCTTTTTGTTGAATTGCTTTTGTTCTTCTGTTAGTGGATCATTGACATGCCCTTTTTCGTAAACGCCTTCACCTTGTGATTTTGCGTCGTTCATTCCAGGTCGAACATTATATGGATTTTTATGCTTCATTTTTTAAACACCTCCACTAAATAGTTTGTTCAGAGAAACGTAAATTAATTTACAACGATATTATTTTGCATCACATGAATTAAATTTCCATTTCCTTAAGCTTTTTTATTAAGCTCTGTTATCGTTTAATGTTGATTTTCGCTTCAGGAGCTCGCTTTCCGCGGGCAACGCCTCAGCCTCCTCGTACCTGCGGGGTCTTCGGCTGTTGCTTTTCCCGCAGGAGTCTCGCTCCTTTCGCTCAAATCAACGCCTATAAAAATTCAACACCATCCACTAACAGAGCCTTTTATTAAAATATGCCATTATAAACCTGTTCTATCATCAAGTGGGCAATGGCTTCGCTCGTTGCGCGTTAGCTTTGAGAAGAGCACTCAAAGCTAACATTAAGACCATGCAACGGCTACGCTCATTGCTTCGAGTCAGTTTACAAGCTCAAAAACAGAGCTTGTAAACAGCCTCTATAAGTAAATCGAAAGAAAAAGTATAAGAAAAGTGTATAGAAGTTTTTGTGTGTTCCATATGTTAGCTATGGAGTTATTGTAGTAAAATAAAATTGTGTCAAATTTATGTATGAAGGTTTTAGACAATTTCGAATATCTATTATATGATAGTACATGAATAGGAGGGAATACATATGTCGAATGAAAATTTGTATAATTCGAAGCGTACGTTTGAAGCAAATGGAAAAACGTATAACTACTATGACTTAAAAGCAATTGAAGAAGCGGGTGTTGCCAACGTTTCCAAATTGCCATACTCCATCAAGGTTCTTCTAGAATCGGTTTTACGTCAGTTTGATGGGAGAGTAATTAAAGAAGAGCATGTTAAAAACTTAGCAAAATGGGGAACAGACGAACTTGAAAACATCGATGTTCCATTTAAGCCTGCCCGTGTTATTTTACAAGACTTCACAGGGGTTCCTGCGGTCGTTGACCTTGCATCCCTACGTAAAGCCATGGCAGACTTTGGTGGAGATCCGAACGAAATCAATCCAGCTATCCCAGTGGACCTTGTTATTGACCACTCCGTACAAGTAGACCACTTTGGTCAAGGGAATTCCTTATTACGTAATATGGAATTAGAATTCCAACGGAACGAAGAGCGTTATAAGTTTTTAAGCTGGGCACAAAAGTCCTTTGATAACTATCGTGCAGTACCACCAGCAACTGGTATCGTTCACCAAGTAAACTTAGAGTACTTGGCTAACGTAGTACAACACGAAGAGAAGGACGGCGAAATCGTTGCTTTCCCAGATTCTCTAGTAGGTACTGACTCCCACACAACCATGATCAACGGTCTTGGTGTCCTTGGATGGGGTGTTGGTGGTATTGAAGCAGAAGCAGGAATGCTGAAGCAGCCATCTTACTTCCCAGTTCCAGAAGTAATTGGGGTGAAACTAACTGGTTCCCTTCCAGAAGGGGCAACAGCTACAGACTTAGCCCTTAAAGTAACGCAAGTTCTTCGTGAGAAAAAAGTAGTAGGGAAGTTTGTAGAATACTTCGGGCCTGGTCTTTCAGACATGACATTAGCGGATCGTGCGACCATCTCTAACATGGCACCGGAGTACGGTGCAACTTGTGGTTTCTTCCCTGTTGACGAAGAAACATTAAACTACTTACGATTCACAGGTCGTAGCGAAGAGTTAGTTACGCTTGTTGAAGAGTACTCAAAAGCTAACGGCATGTTCTACACGGCTGGCCAAGAAGACCCAATTTTCACAGATGTGGTGGAAATTGATTTAACAGAAATCCAACCAAACCTATCTGGTCCGAAGCGACCGCAAGATTTAATTCCACTTGCCAACATGAAAGATGAGTGGAGAAAGGCCTTAACGGCGCCAGTAGGAAACCAAGGATTTGGTTTAGCACCAGCCGAAATTGAAAAAGAAGCGTTAGTAAAACATCCAAACGGCCAAGAATCTACGTTAAAAACAGGTTCCGTTGTGATTGCAGCCATCACTAGCTGTACCAACACATCTAACCCATACGTTATGATTGGTTCTGGTTTACTTGCGAAAAAAGCAGTTGAAAAAGGCTTAGAAGTTCCGGCTTACGTAAAAACAAGTTTGGCACCAGGTTCAAAAGTAGTTACAGGCTACTTAGAAGACGCTGGACTAATGCCTTATTTAGATAAACTAGGCTTTAACCTAGTAGGATACGGCTGTACTACTTGTATCGGTAACTCTGGTCCACTTCCTGCGGAAATTGAAACGGGAATTGCCGATAACGATTTAACCGTTGCTTCCGTTTTAAGTGGTAACCGTAACTTCGAAGGACGTATTCACCCATTAGTGAAAGCGAACTATTTAGCTTCGCCACCGCTTGTTGTTGCTTATGCCTTAGCAGGTACAGTTGACATTGATGTGTATAACGATCCTATCGGTCAAGATAAAGACGGTAATGACGTGTTTTTCAAAGATATCTACCCAACACACGCAGAAATTCAAGCGGCAATGGAAAAAGCAGTTGCTCCTGAGTTATTCAAAAAGCAATATGAGCGTGTCTTTGACGACAATGAAGAGTGGAACAACTTAGAAAGCCCAGACGGCGATCTTTACAACTTTGATGATGAGTCCACTTACATCCAAAATCCACCGTTCTTTGAAAACCTTTCTCCTGAGCCGGAAGAGGTAAAAGAGCTTGTGGGATTACGTGCCGTTGGTAAGTTTGGTGATTCCGTAACAACGGACCACATTTCTCCAGCAGGTTCCATTGCAAAAAATAGCCCTGCAGGGAAATACTTGATGGAAAAAGGCTTACAGCCAGCAGACTTCAACTCTTATGGTTCCCGTCGTGGTAACCACGAGGTAATGATGCGTGGTACGTTTGCTAACATCCGTATTAAAAACCAATTGGCTCCAGGAACAGAGGGTGGGTACACTACGTACTGGCCAACTGGGGAAGTTATGGCAATTTATGATGCTTGCATGAGATATAAAGAAGCAGATACAGGTCTTGTTGTACTTGCTGGTAAAGACTACGGTATGGGAAGTTCCCGTGACTGGGCAGCAAAAGGCACGAACCTTCTTGGTATCAAAACTGTTATTGCTGAAAGCTTTGAAAGAATCCACCGTAGTAACTTAGTGTTAATGGGTGTGCTTCCTCTTCAATTCAAAGAAGGAGAAAGCGCCGATTCCCTAGGCTTAACTGGTAAAGAAACATTCGAAGTGAAAGTAACGAACGAAATTCAACCTCGTGACCATGTAACAGTAGTGGCGAAGGATGAAGAAGGTAAAGAAACTACATTTGAAGTATTAGCTCGCTTTGATAGTGAAGTGGAAATTGACTACTACCGCCACGGTGGTATTCTGCAAATGGTACTTCGTAATGCATTAAGCGCAGCAAAATAAGTAAAACACGAAGAGAGTGCTCCTGTGAGCACTCTCTTTTTGATGCGAGATGGTTGGTTATAAAATGGGGAACAACGCACCAAATTTGGAGGCACCATTCAACGTTAACGATGCAAATGGGTATAAATCGTTTCTGGTAATGGCTGTTTGTCCTTTAGGGATAGATTGTTATCGTAGGATTTATAGGAAAACAGTTCTTCCCCTTGATTTATGGCAGATACCTCTAATATATGTTCATCGTATTTCCCTTTTGTCTCGACCTTGAAGGTAATGGGACCTGTTCTTAGTTTATAGTGGTTAAATACTAACCCTAATAGCTCCTGCGTTTTTTTTCTGCTCTCTTGATGCTCCGATATTAAATAAGCTAATCCCTTATTTTAATGGTTTAGTGTCGTCTTTTTTAAATAAATCAGCTACATTTTTCCCTAATTGTTTTGGAAAACTTTTTAGTTGATCTAATAATTCAGCCACTGCTTTCACCGTCCTTTTAGGCTAGTTTATGTAGATAAGCGCAAAAAATAAGTTTTCACAAAGGATTGTCAATAATACCTAGCCGTGAATGTATGGAGATTATATAGAAACACATACTAATCCTAAACAACGAAAGGGGAGATTGAAGTGGGCAGACAAAAGAAAGGGAATGCTAATGCACAACGAAACAACAACAAGAAAGCACAAGGGAAGAAGAATCATGCGTCAGAATTAGAGACATTTGTAGATTATGAAGCAAAGAAGATGCGAAACGATTAAGCCAAAGTAGGAGAATTATTTAGGGGGAAGATAATTACTTCATTTTCTGACTTTTTGCATAAAAAATAGGTCAATAGCAGTAAATTCAGATAAAAAAAGTTTACCACTATGCATTTATGGTAATAACTAGCATAGAGGTGAATAAAAAATGATGAAAAAGAAAATGCGGTTTGAAGAACTGATAAAGGAAAATAAAAAAGAATTATTACAGGACCCAAAGGAACTGGAAAAAAATTGAACAGCGTTTAGACAAACGCCATATGGACAGATTACCCTCCTAAATAAGTGAATTCTCCATGCCTTTTCCGGCCATATTAAGTCTATGGAAGGAGGGAGAAGCATGGCTTCCAATTACACAAAATTTCAGCAGTTCCGCCCAAATAAATTGGGAACACAACCTCGAAAGAGTGACTCCAACAAGGGAAAAAAGATGAATTCCAAGGGTGATGATAACCCGAATTATATCCCACCCCATGGAGATGGAAAATAAACATACAATCCTGAAAAGGCATTTGCCATAAGGTAGATGTCTTTTTTGCGTTTTATAGGACTTGTCAAACTAAGCCAAGCATAAGATAATGATAATACTTTATATGTTGATTTGAGGTGTTCCTAGTTGAGTAAAACTCAATCTAAAAAGCAAGACGGCTCCATTTATCCATTGGCTCCTTGGCTTTTGTTTATTTATTTAATTTTACTTATTTATATTACGTTGTTTGCCTGGAATTACGGAGCATCCTTAGGCCCTGTTGGACCTGGAGGTCGGAATTATAATGTAGATCCTTTTTTTAGTATTTATCGAATTGCCAAATACAGCCCTACTTGGGTGGATCCAGTTCGAATTTTAGTAGGGAATATTGTTCTCTTTCTACCTTTTGGTTTTCTTCTACCTTTTTCTACAGAAAGGTTCAAAACGAATGGTAAACCTGTAAGGATATTTCCAGTTGTAATTACAGCCATGTGTTTGTCCATTGCCATTGAAATTAATCAATTTGTTTTTACTTATCGTGTAGCAAATATTGATGATGTGATCTTAAATACGTTAGGTGCGTTGTTAGGTGTCATGGCCTATCGATTCATTCGCTGGCGACGGCCATTGAAGAAGAAGGAGACTGGTTAAGAAGCTTTCGTTTGAAAAATCTGATTGCCGAAGCGTAAGGTGGGGATGGGGAAATCGGTTAATCAGTCCAAATCCGAAAAATAAACGGAGAAAATTCCCTTATTGATTAAAAAGCAATAAAAATAGCTTAAATAGGCGGAGAGATTCCGCTTATATGCTTTAAATCTTGAATTTAGAGAGCTTTTGAATTGGATAGCCGGAAAATGTCCCCTTATATTGTTCAAAACAAGCTCATTTTTTATTTTAAGCGGAATTTCTCCGCTAATTATATTTCAGCTGTTTTTAACCAAAGAAAAGAGCCGTGATTCCTGAGAAATCAACGGCTCTTTATATTGTTGTTCTATTGTTATTTTGAGAACCGAACAGGTACTAGAAAGAAGCACCTTGCTCTTTAGATAGTTTGTTTTGAATCTTTTGCTACTGGCGCTGTTGTAATGGAAAACTGAGACTCAATTCGCTTCGTCCAACTACGATATCCTGTATAAACAATGGCAATAAACACGGCATAGATGAGAATCATGTAAATGAGTTCGATCGGGTTGGTAACAATAGTATGTCCCACAAGGGCGAATAGGGTCATGGCCGGAATTTTTCCTAAGCCTGACGATATGGAATAAGATACAAGGATACTCGACTTAAAGCCGCATATGCATTAATTAAAATAGACGGAATAACGGGTATCATTCGTAGGACTGTTAGACTCATAAAAGCATTTCTTTCGAAAAGTAAGGTTATTTTTTTTCGTTGCAGCATATTTTAACAAAATTTTTGTCCCGTATTCATGAAAACCGCCATAGCGGATCATGGCAAAGAAGATGATGGATGCTAAGGTGGAACCGATCCAGATGACAACGCTCCGAGAATTGGTCCATAAGCAGCCCCAATAACACTTCCTACTAAGGGATAAGGAATGACGGGGAAAAGGGACATTAATGTTGCAATTATTGTAGTGATCCAGACGAAACGTCTGTCGGCATTTTGAATCCATTGAAGTAACGGCTCATGAAAAACAAATAAAAATGCTACTATTAGTAATCCTAGTAAGATAATGACTGATTTACGTAACATAGGGATCTCCTTTTTGCTTGGCTCAGTTTTTACAAAGATGAGTGTTTGAAGCGAAATTCATTTTTCCTTAATTAGCTACCTTTTGATTATACAATATTTAATAACTATTGGTAACAGGTAATACTCACCGTAAGTGAACGTTTTACGTCAAACTACGATGAGAAGAAGTTGGTTGTTTTTAAAAAGCTCAGTTAGTCTTTGTTGTTGATTTATGCTACAGGAGCTCGCTTTCCGCGGGCAACGCTTCAGCCTCCTCGTCCCTGCGGGGTCTTCGGCAGTTGCTTTTCCCGCTGGAGTCTCACTCCTTTCGCATAATTCAACTCATATCCAAAATCAACACTATCCACTAACAGAGCCTAATCATAAAACACATCAAACGTCTCCCACAATCCTTCTAATTCCTTCAATCGTTTCTCTACTTTTTTATGCTCCGAACGGGTCAAAGCTGTTATAAGGGCACTGGAAATACTCATGGGAGCAGAAAAGGAATCAATAAAGGAATTAATTTCCGTTGCAGCAATAATTTTTAAATCCCCATAAGGAACGAGTGGGCTCATCAAGTGATCAGTAATTACAAGTGTCCTCGCTCCCCGCTGCTTAACAAATTTCAAGACCTCTACCGTCCGTTTTGTGTAGCGGTTAAATCCTAGCCCAATCACCAAATCCTCAGAGGAAATGTCTAGTAAATGTTCCGATACACCGTCTGCTTGACGAATCAATTCTGTATTTTGCAGGACGAGGTCCAAATAAAACTCTAGGAATCCTCCAATACTTGTTGCGCTCCGATAGGCAATTATATAAATCCTTTTGGCATCAATAATTTGTTGAACTGCTTTTTCAAAAACAGTTGAGTCCACCTGATTTAACGTCATTTTTAAGTTTTGAATATCATCTGACAGCACTTCTAAGATAACATTTTCCGTCTTTTCATTAACATCTGTCGTTCTCGCAAGAACTTCTGCCGATGTCATTTTCCGCTGCAATGCTTCTTGTAAATGACGTTGTAGATCTGGGTAACCCTTATAGTCTAGAAAGAACGCGAAGCGTATTACGGTTGCTTCACCTACTTGAACATTTTTTGCCAGCTTAGATGCCGTTAAAAATGGGGCTGTCTCATGATTTTTAATAAGATAATTGGCAATTTTTTTATGGGACTTGCTCATTCTGTCCTGCTTTTGAATCATCCGCTTATAAACTTCACTTTCGAGCAAAGTATTCCCCCCTTAAGCCATTAACTTCCCCCTAACCTATGATTTAGAATTGTTTCATACGCCCTTAATGTTAACTCAAGTTCCCGTTCACCATGAGCCGTTGAAATACTGTATCTGTTTAACGGTTTCGTGTAAACACCTTCATTGAGCAAATGAAAATCAAGTTCTTTTCTGAGGCTAAGGTTCGACTTTTGCAAATCTCTATAATGGCTAATTCTTTGTTCTCTTGTACATACTACACTAAAAATAGTGCCTATTCCTATTGCTTTTAGTGGTACTTTCGCTTTTTCGCCTAAAAGTTCAATATTACTCTTCAATCTATTAGTATACGACAAAGTCTGGTTAAAATCCTGTTCCAGTCGTTGAATTGTTGCAATTCCTGCCGCTAAAATAGTCGGGTGGCCATTGTAGGTACCACTATGAAAGAGAATATCCTTTGCAGAAGACTGTTTTCCGGCACCTACATTAAACACATCCCCTGAAGCTTTCGGTCTGCTTATATTCATAATCTCTTTCTTTCCACCTACAACACCGATCGGAAATCCACCGCCAATTGCTTTTCCAAGGGTTGTAATATCCGGTTTAATATTATAAATTTCTTGCGCTCCACCTAAAGCAGCACGAAATCCTGTTTTCACTTCATCATAGATAAGAACAATGCCATAATGGTTTGTAATTCTTCTTAATTCATCCATAAATGATTGGTCAGCAGGAATAAACCCACCTTGAATTGGCTCAATTATTACTGCTGCTAATTCTGATGCATATTTTTTTTATTAGTTTTTTCCGTTGCTTTTAGATTGTTAAAAGGTAACATTAACGGTTTCCCATCGGCAAATTGGTCTAAGCCGAGGGATTCAGGGACAGAATTTGGCTCTTCTTCCTCACCTGCTTCTGCCATAGAAGGATTTATACTATATAATAATTCGTTGTAACCACCATGATAATGACCTTCAAATTTTGCTATCTTCTTCTTGCCAGTAAAGGCACAAGCTAACCTGATAGCAAGGAGCGTTGCTTCTGTACCTGAATTCGTATACCTCATTCTCTCCATGGATGGATAATGCTCCCTAATTTTTTGGGCAAATTTAGTTTCTAATGGATGAGGGGTACCAAATAAAACGGTGCCATCATTTGTTATTTGATTAACAATAGCATCTTTTATATCGTCATGCCCATGTCCCAATGTCAACGAACCGTAACCCATTAAATAATCAATGTATTGATTGCCATCAACATCTTCTAGCCAGGCACCGTTTCCTTTTTTCATAACAATGGGATAGGGAGCAAAATGCTTAATATTTGCCGTAACTCCTCCTGGTAAATACTCTGATGCTTTTTTCATTTCTTCATAAGACTGCTTTGTTTTCGAACCGTACGTCACAAACGGAAGATCCACTTTTCTTGTGGCCATGTTAGTATTTATTCCCCTTTCCTTCTTCACTTCATTTTTTTGAAAGATTTATTTCATTTTATGATAAAAAAGCTTGTATGTGAAGGGGTTATGGCGCGGAATTTTTATCTTTTTTTAAAGAATAAGTATGATTAAATAAACTGTAGTAAATTGAAGGATTTCCTTCATAAACAGTAAAAATTAGAAGTTTTCCTCCGTTTTTGACCAAATTTAACCCTTTCTATATAATGAGGATAGTCGCTTATGGGACCGTACAATTTGAAACCTATAAGACTATGAAAAACGGAGGGTGATACGGGATGGCACAACCAAAATACATTATGAATATTGACAAAATTGAACAGATTCCCGCTGAAGAGCGTGCAAGATTGAAAAAAATAACGGAAAAGTTCGTCTTCCGTGTAAATGATTATTATCTAAACCTTATTGATTGGAATAATCCGAACGACCCGATTAAAAAATTGATCATACCAAACGAAGGTGAATTGGAAGAATATGGTCGCTGGGATGCTTCCGATGAAGATACAAATTATGCTGCTCCTGGTTGTCAGCACAAATATGGAACAACTGCATTATTAATTGTTTCTGAGGTTTGTGGTGCTTATTGCCGCTACTGTTTCCGTAAACGATTATTTAGAAATGATATTAAAGAAGCGATGGCAGACGTACAACCTGGAATTGAGTATATTAGAAATCACCCAGAAATTAACAACGTATTACTAACAGGTGGAGACTCTCTAATTCTTGCGACAAAGAAATTACGCTTGATTATTGAGCAACTTCGTGAGATTCCACACGTTAAAATAATTCGTTTAGGTTCGAAAATGCCTGTGTTTAATCCAATGCGTATATATGAAGATCAAGAGTTACTTGATCTAATTAAAGAATACTCTACACCAGAACAACGTATTTATGTTATGGCGCACATTAACCATCCTGTGGAGATTACAGAAGAAGCGAAGAAAGGCTTTGATGCATTGCATAATGCGGGAGCGATTGTAGTTAACCAAACACCTGTATTAAAAGGAATTAACGACGATCCTGAAGTATTAGCTGAGCTATTAGATAAATTATCTTGGGCTGGAGTAACTCCTTATTACTTCTTCATTAACCGTCCAGTTGCTGGAAACAACGATTTTGTTTTAACATTAGAAGAAGCTTATAATGCAGTAGAAGCTGCGAAAGCAAAAACTTCTGGTCTAGGTAAACGAGTACGATTATCCATGAGTCATACATCTGGTAAAATTGAGATTCTTGCCATTGATAACGGCAAAGCCTATTTAAAATATCACCAATCCCGTGATAATGAATATGGGAAGTTTATGGTCCTTGACTGTCCAAAGGAAGCAGCTTGGTTTGATGATCTGCCAGGTAATGAACAGCATTGGACGCCACCTAGTAAAAAGCTTGATACATTTGTAGGTGCTAATGAAAAAATTAAGGATGCAGAGCCTGTTAAGCTATAAAATTCCTGAAGAGTTTGAGGGAATTTAAGCATATTAACGGATTGAATCAATGATAAAAGAGGGTGTTACTTAAGGGATTTCCCTTGTGACATCCTCTCTTTTGTGTGTTTCGGTTTCAGTTTGCTTAATGTTATTACATTTTTTGCCGCTACTTTGACGATTCCTGCCTGTTGCGTTAAAATGTATCGCTTTTTTCACTGCTATTTTAACGAAAACATCACTTGCATTAAAATGATGACGTTTTCCTTCAGCTATTCTGACGAACCCCCCCCCCCGCCGTACTTACGGAAAAAAAGGCTGCCTAGTAAGCAGCCTTCTATAAATGAACATACTTCCTTCAGAACTCTTCGTCTATGGGCATATAACCATTATGCATTGGTGACGACCCTGAATATTGACTCTGTTGCATTCCGGTTTGGTTCTCATACTCTCCATTACTGTTTCCTTGCTCCATTTCCCAATTATCTTGATCATAATTATAATAATAATTTTCCTCCGTCACTTCCCGTGGCATTCCGTGCATAGGCACTGGTGCTCCTCCAGGGTGCGGCATTCCTTGATGGGCCATTGGTGCTCCTTGGTGTGGCATTGGTGATCCTCCGTGATGCGGCATGCCTTGGTGTGGCATTTGCGCCCCTTCGTGGTGCAGCATTCCGTGATGGTTCATTTCCCCTAATGAAATATGTTCAGGATGCATGGATGGATGATGGCCGTGTCCATGTTGAGGCATCGCACCTGTTCCAAAATGTTTTGGCATTTGTGGATGATGACCCTTTGATTTTTTACAATTGCAGCTCATTTTTCTTCCCCTTTCCACAAGCAAATAAACTAAAAAAAGTTTCCATTCATACTATGAATTAACATGTAATCTGTGACTTTTCCCCAGGCCAATCGCCGTTGCAGATATTAGTCTATGACATCGGCTAACAGCCCCCACTTTTCAACTGGATTATAGGGACTAAGCTAGGAAATTATTTTTAAGAAAAGCTCTGTTATCGTATAATGTTGATTTTCGCTTCAGGAGCTCGCTTTCCGCGGGCAACGCCTCAGCCTCCTCGTACCTGCGGGGTCTTCGGCTGTTGCTTTTCCCGCAGGACTTTGAGATGCTTCCTCGAAATAGCCCACGCACGAAGAAAATGTGTAAGCATTTTCGAGGAGTCTCGCTCCTTTCGCTCAAATCAATGCCTATTAAAATTCAACACTAGCCACTAACAGAGCCTTAAGAAAAAAACGCAAATTCCCCTTATCTCTAACGGTACATTATTTAGTTCATCATCATACCTTATTCAAAACCAAACTATTGAGGTGGAATGAAATGGGAATGACCCATCCTGTTCAACGGAATATGAAAAATGGAGAGACATATTTAATTCGAACAGCCAACAGAGATGACGGATTGGCAATGTTTGAATTAACTAAAGAGGTTTTGAAAGAAGAAAAAGGTTTGGTCATGACATTGCATGACTTTACGATGACACCAGAGGATCAAATCAAAAAAAATGAAATTTACCTCGAACACCCTCAAACCTTATGTATAATCGCAGAACACCATTCTAACATTGTAGGAATTCTTACACTAGAGCCTGATTTCTTACTGAAAACAATGCACAGGGGGAGTTTAGGAATTATTGTTAAACATGGTTATCGTGGGTCTGGTATAGGTAAACAAATGATGACCAATGCGTTAAACTGGGCAACAACACATTCAACCTATGAAAAAATCGAATTAGAAGTATTAGAAAAAAAACATTGGGGCCATTGAATTGTATAATAAGTTAGGATTTACTCTAGAAGGTGTAATTAGGAAAGCTGTAAAACACCGGGAAAATACCTATGAGAGTTTACTAAGGATGGGGAAATTTCTTAGTTCTTAATGCGTATGAAACAACCCCTGCTCCAGTTAAGTATCTTACCAAAATGTGGCTCGAACGAATCACTTTACACTAAAGTAGTAAGTTCCCGAATGTTTCTTCAACCCCAGCAAATGTGATATGATTATCGGTGATATTTCTTAGCCGTACTTAAAAGGACTCCCTTTAAGTACAACACATGGAGGATGAAACAGTAAATGAATGTAATTGTTACAACACTTAATGCAAAATATATACACACCTGTCTCGCATTGCGCTTGTTGAAAGCCTATTCGGCTCCAGAATTTAACGTGGAAATGGTGGAATACACCATAAAAGACCCTGATCTAAACGTAGTTTCTGATCTGTTCGGAAAAAAACCTGACGTAATCGGCTTCAGTTGTTATATTTGGAATATTGAAAAAAACGATTAAAATCGTGAAAATGCTCAAAAAAGTAACTGCCTGACACTAAATTTATCCTTGGTGGTCCTGAAGTTTCCTACGACACACTGGAATGGATGGAAAAAAGTCAGGAAGTTGATTTTATAGTACGGGGGGAAGGAGAAGAAACATTTAAACAACTCCTCCTTCATTTACAAACTGAAGCAGATTTTCATAGCATAGCAGGTCTTGCCTATCGAGATAATAACGGAAAAATTATCTTAACTCCCTCAAGACCTAATTTGGATATAGGAAAGATACCAACCCCATACCGCTTTTCTGAGGATCAGACATCCTTAGGAAATCGTATTGTTTATTTTGAGACAAGCAGAGGCTGTCCATTTCAGTGTCAATTTTGTCTGTCTTCCATTGAAGTGGGAGTAAGATATTTTGATATTGAAAAGGTGAAATCAGACCTCCTCTACCTGATCCATAACGGGGCAAAAATGATTAAGTTTATTGACCGCACCTTTAACATTAAACGGGATTATGCAATGGAAATTTTCCAATTTCTTATTGATAATCACGGTGGCTGCCAGTTTCAATTTGAAATAACAGCAGATATCATGAGGCCAGAAGTATTAGAGTTTTTAAATGAAAATGCACCAAAAGGTGTCTTCCGATTTGAAATAGGAGTACAGTCCACCAATGATAATACAAACGACCTTGTTAAACGACGACAAAACTTTAAAAAAGCTTGCCCGGACAGTTACATTAGTGAAGGAAGGTGGAAAGATTGATCAGCACCTTGACTTAATCGCCGGTCTCCCTGAAGAAGATTATGACTCCTTCAAGAAAACCTTTAATGATGTGTTTACTTTAAGACCTGAAGAACTTCAACTTGGTTTCTTAAAGATGCTCAGAGGGACTGGAATGCGTGCCATGGCCGAGCAATATAACTATAAGTATATGGATCACTCACCGTACGAAATTCTCTCCAATAATGTACTTGGGTTTGACGAGCTGGTTCGGATTAAGCGAGCGGAAGACATATTAGAAAAATATTGGAACGATCACAGACTTGATCATACAGTTAACTATTTAATTGACCATGTATTCGATACACCATTCGATTTTTTTTCAAAAATTTGGTGATCTGTGGGATGACAAGGGCTGGGGAAAAATTGGTCATCAATTCGAAGATCTCTTCCTCCGTTTAAAAACATTTCTAGAAGTGGAGAAAGTAAAGGACACGCACATCATAGAAGGGTTCATGAAAATGGATTATTTGCTTCACTACACACAAAAACCGAGAAAAAAATGGTGGGATACACCACCGAAAAAAGGCACATATTGGGATCCTAAACAAATTCTTTCAGAATTGAGCATAGACTTAGATGAAAAGGGACTACTAAAGCATGTTATTATGGAGGAATTACCGATGAATCCCCTTCAATGGATCCATCACGGTACGATTTCAGAAGGAAATTACTTATTCGTCGTCCATTACCATCCGAAGGCGGATAAAGAAATACACACCATTGAAACTGCTTTGCTAAACTAAATTAAAACCGCTGCCCAACCGATACGGTCTTGAAGCAGCGGTTATCTACAGAAGGGGGCTTGCTGGGTGAATAAGCTTGCATTTTTCTTGATATTTATGGGGGCGGCACTATGGGGTACTATCGGTTTATTTGTTCAAGGATTATACAGTCTAGGGTTTTCAGCCATTGAAGTGGTCACTCTTAGGGTTACGGTTGCTTTCCTGGCCTTATTTCTTTACATAATTCTCTTCCATAGGAGTGCACTTGTCATAAAGTTAAAGCACCTCCCATTTTTTATTGGTACAGGAATTTGTAGCATTGTTTTCTTTAACTGGGCTTATTTCACAGCCATCCAGGAGATGAGTCTGTCCATTGCGGCCGTCCTTTTATACACGGGACCTGCTTTCGTGACGATCATGTCTAGAATTTTCTTTAAAGAGTTATTAACTAAACAAAAAATTATTGCTTTAATTACTACATTTATTGGTTGCGTTTTAGTAATTGGCCTCTTTCCAATCAGTGTCAGCCAATTTTCCCTTTATGGCATTCTCGTTGGTATTGGCTCAGGATTTGGCTATGCTCTCTATAGTATTTTTGGCAAAGTGGCATTGTCCAATTATTCTTCTCTCACAACGACAACCTATACATTTCTAATTGCTTCCGTTGCTCTACTACCTACAACTGGAGTTGTAGGTAGTGTCGGCCAATGGTGGAGTACAGAGGCAGTATTATTGAGTGTAGGGTTAGGACTAATTCCAACTGTTCTTGCTTATTTACTTTACACAAGAGGGCTTCACTTTGTAGAGTCGAGTAAAGCATCCATCGTTGCCACTGTGGAACCAGTAGTTGCTGCACTCATCGGTGTGATGATTTTTGGAGATTTCCTGAACATTTGGCAGACCATCGGTGTCCTATCTATTTTATCAGCTGTTGTCTTTATGAACATAAAAACAAAATCTAATAGTATATCCTATCAAACAGCAATGAAAAAAGAGGCAGTCTCCAAAGGGTAACATTCGAGGAGACTGCCTCTCTTACATTCTTATGACTAATTTTTATAGAGACCAAGCTTTACAAATACAAATGGAGCAATCCACAATCCCCATAAACCTAAAATACTATAGCGAATCCCGTCAAAAATGGCTGTTTCAGGGAACACTGCCTTTAGTCCAGTCTGTAAACCAAAGATAACTACAACCCCTAATACATAAGCAGCAATCCGCTTCAGCCAAGATGCTGGAATTACCATTCCTACATATCGTTTTTCTAAGAAAAACCAATCCCAGCCCCCAGAAGAAAGCCTGCATAACTGAAGCTTCTGGGTCAGTAAACAGCAAGACCATAATAAGAGGGACAAGCACGGCTAATGCAATTTTCCCCTTTTCGGGCAGAGCCGTAATCTTTTTTTCCACAAAATGATACACGGTGATAATCGCTGCAGCGATGGCAACACCGGCAATGATATCTGACGGCCAATGGACACCAGTGTATAATCTAGCTAGGGCAATTAATGCTACTAGTATTCCTAATACAATCCAAACCCTCGGCCTGTTGAGTCGGTAAGCAATAAACCCCCACAATGTTGCAGAGCCTTGGGCATGTCCACTTGGAAAGCTGTCATGTGGGAACCTCGTCCCAACTTCTGCTGACTCTACGTAAAGGGCACTAATATTTAAGCCTTCCACACCAACCGGGCGGGTAACTGCAAATAATGTTTTCAGCCATGCATTAATATAAACAGAAATTAAAAAAACATATAATAGCCTAATTCCAAAAGCCTTGGAAACGCACCAATAAACAAAAGGGATTATAATAAAATAAAAGGTCTCATCCCCTAAAAAGGTTAAAATCCACGCAAATTGATCCAATCCTGGTTGTTGTAAACCTGTAAAAAATCTAAGTATCTCAATTTCAAGTTCTCTCAAAAAATTCTCTCCCTTCACTATTACAATCTTGTCCCTATTATTATAATTGTTTTCCTGTAAACATGCATACTGTATTAGCAAAATAACTCCGAGTATTTTTTTAATCAGCTAGCTCTTTCTGAATTTTATTATTCCCGTTTTCTCTCCCTTAACTTTAAGGTTACCAAATCAGAATCAATTACTATTAACAGTCCATAATTCTTTCATTTGAGGTAAGTCCTCTATCTTTAAAGGAGAAACTATTTTTAATAGATGACTGTCACAACGACAGTCGGAGCTTCCAAATCCTTGAACAATCACTTCCCCTTGGCATGTTACCTCCACAAATTGTCTTAAAGCACATTCACCCTGTTCCCTTGGAAGTGTCATTACTGCTGTGACCTCTGCTGATGGACGTAAATAATCAAGATGCCAGCGTTTCCTTTTTTCCTTTGTCAAATGTCTCATAACCCTAGCACGAATATTCCGTTTCGCACTTCCTATATAAATATAAGTACCTTTCGGAAAAACAAAGCTACCTAACTTCCCTATCGTTATTTCTGTTTGTACTGGTATTTCCAGTTGTACAATATACAACTGATCTTCTTCTACAATTTCTTTGTTTACCATCCGTGAGTTATGCCTTCCACAATTGCTTTTATTGCAGCTTCCTGCGTTTCCAGCGCCATACTTGGAATTTGCGGCTTGGCTACTGTCATTTCAGGAGTAGCTGGAACGTGAATAAACCCGGCCTTGACCGGTAGTTGATTGCGTTCAATATGAAGGAGGGTGCTATACATTGTGTTATTGCATATATAGGTTCCTGCCGTATTAGAAATGTCTGCTGGAATTCCCATTTCCCCTAACTTTTCTTTCATTTCCCTTATAGGTAATGTTGAAAATAAGCCAGCTGGACCATTCTCATCAATCGGCTGATCCTTAGGCATTATTCCTCGATTATCCCCTGTTTTCCCTTCCCCTGCTGTATCTTGGATGTTAATTCCTATTCTCTCTGGTGTTATGGCACTTCGTCCAACAGCCACACCTAGGGAGATAACATAGTCAGGTTTCACATCCTCCATAACCTTAATAAGCTTTGTGGCGCATTCCTCATAAACAACAGGAAGAATCACTGTATAGATCTCCATATTAGGTATCTGCCACTTTTGAGAAGCAGAGATAATATCCATTGTAGGATTTTTGGCTAAACCCCCAAAAGGTTCAAACCCACTAAGTAATAACTTCACTATCACGTCCCCCTTTTTATCTTCTTTCAAAGAATGCTAATTTGCTTTAATACCCCTCCTATTTTCCCCTTTGTCATACTATTTTTCAAGTGTTTAACAATCTAGCATGTGAATCTGCCTATTTTCAACATAGAAAAATGAATTTTACAATAATTAATGCAAAATGTTTACAAATTGTTCTATTTTACGTCGTAAATTCACTAGATACATGTGATATCCTTAGGGTAATGAAATTAGTAAAAGTGTGTAAAAATGATTAAAAATTCATTTTTGCCCTTTTTAACGAGGGGGGAGTAAATTGAACGAAGGGAGCAATTCAATTTATTCGTTAAGTTTTTATGAACAACTTACTGAGGAAACAAAAACATTATTTGAATCTTATGGGAGTGAGATTCAAGTAAAAAAAGGCAGTGTTTTATTCCACGAAGGGGACGAAGCAGAGCATATATACTTGATCGAAATGGGAAAAGTCAGACTAAGCAAAACTTCAGCGGAAGGAAAAGTCTTCTTTTTCCAAATGAAAAAAAGACATGACGTTATTGGGGAACTTAGCTTATATAATTCGATAAACTATCATTTTAATGCTGAAATAATTCAAGATTCTACTTTAATTAGATACAATCGTAAGGATGTGGAAGAGCTTATAAAAATCAACTGTGAGCTTGCTGTTTGTTTTATGAAATCACTTGCTTTTGAAAACCACACCATCCTTTCTCAGTTCAGAGACTTGATTTTTTGTGGAAAAGAAGGTGCCGTTTATTCCATTCTCATCCGTTTAAGTAATGAGTACGGTAAAAGGATTACGACAGGTATTCTAATTAACCGGAAAATAACTAATCAGGAACTGGCCAACTATATTGGAGCTACTAGAGAAAGTATCAACAGGATTCTCAAACGGTTAATTAAAAATAATATCATTTCTGTTAATACAAAGTACATTACCATTCATAATATTGACTACTTAAAGGACCGGCTCCGCTGCCGTCATTGTCCTGCAGGAGAATGTATGATTTAAGTGTACTGTTTCCATGAGATTGACCACCTTTCAACAATCAAAAATGATTATTAAAGGACATCCTTTAGTAATCATTTTTTTTTGGTATAAAAGTATCTTCACAGCCATATGTATGAGTATGGACAAGCAGTTAATTCATATATGGGAGGTGGAGATTAGGTATGAAAACATTAGCCTATTCCCCATTGTTAAATAAAATTCATGAGAATAATCGTACATCGGAAAACTCGGAAGCTCAAGTTTCAGGTCAGCCTTTAGCCGAACAAATTATTGACTTTCTCGACTGGGCCTTACAGAAATTTACACCATATTTCTTTTTGGCAGCTATTCCCTATATTGGTTATTTAATTATTAAAGCAGTATTCTTTCTCTAGTCAAACTAAAAGGTGTACATCTAAGTTAACCCTTAGTTGTACACCTTTTTAATCCAACTGGTAACAATATCTACACTTGAATTCCCCTTACAAACACCTTTACACTTTGTTTAATAAAGCTTTCCTTATCAATTTGAGCTACTTTTTCTCCTGCTACAAATTGAGACATAAAATAACCTAAATTAACCCATAGGAAGTTCATTGCCATAATTTCTGGATTTTCTTCCCTCACTTTATTTCTTTTTTGCATCTCTGTAAAGTAACCAATCAAATAATCTTTCAATATTTTCGGATTTGTAGCGGTTTTTTCCGCTATGCTTGGGTTAGTATTCCTTTCTTGAAAGGCTAAAAGTAATATTTTTTGATTCCTATCCAAGTATTTATGGTATGTCTCACTAACCAATTGTAAATCTTTTTCCAAATCATACGTTATATTCGTTAAAAAGATATTTCTCATATCTGGTAAATAGGAGTATCTTTCAACAGCTGTCTCTAGAAGCCTTTTTTTTTGTACCAAAATGTCGGAATAAAGTCATTTCACTAAATCCCGCTTCAATGGCAATCTCTCGAGTCGTGACGGCTTTAAACCCCTTTTGTTCCATTAAATCTATAGCAGCATGTAAAATACGGTCTTCCGTAGAAATATGCACGTTTTCTTTATTTTCCACAAGGCACCCCACCTTATCCAACGTATCTTTAATCCTTACTTCTATTTTAGCCTTTTGTAAAAAAGCAAACAATGTACTTTCTCACACTTTTACACAGTTTCACAAAATGTTCATAGGATTAAATTGGATTTAGATAAGGAGCATAGTAAAAAGCCCCGCTGGACAGAACCAACTGGGCAGTTTTACTTTAAAATAAAGACGCCTTTACAACTTTAATTAAACGAGCGTGGATTATTATTTCTAATACTTGAAAGCTTCCATTGCCTATCATAGGTAAAGACAAGAATAACTTCCCCTTCGTGAGAATAATCTTTATCTGCGTCCGTATAAAAAGCGTACCTGGAAGTAAATGTTTTATCGTTTGGATTATAATTAAACTCTACTTGTCTTGCATAATTAACAGACTCTAATGAGATAAAGTGAAATGTGTATGTCATATTTGATCCATCACCATGACTTACTTCCAATGTTTCTGCCTCACCATTCACTGTAATCGTTTCTTCGTCAACTAATTTCTCCAGTCCACGGTGATTCTTCAGACTCATTGCCTGAAAAATTTCCTTGGCCAATTCATCTAATTCATTACGGAGAGCTGTTTCTTCCCTCCACAAACTTTCTATTTCATGAACCTCTTGACGGTACGATAAAATATTATCCTTTAACATATCTGTTTCTTCCTGTAAGTTATTTAATGCTTCCTTTAGTTCATCATTTTCTCCACGAATATTTGCAAGCTGCTGGACAAGGAATTCGTTTGTTTCAATGAGAGTCTGCAAATCTTCTGTGTCCTCAATCAGCGCTCCCTCAATATCCACATCTCCATTTGTACAAGCAGTAATTAGCATTAATCCAGCAACAACAACTGTGAATAACACTCTCCTCATATGTAGAAAGCTCCTTTAATATTTTCTTATGTATCTATTTCCATGTTTCACTAGAAATGTATCATTCCATACATGTAGATAGTTTATTTTATCATTTCTAATCATAACTTGAAAGAGTATAAAAATGTCGAAAAAAATGGAATGCTTATTAAACAGACTTGAACATATTCTATTATCTATCCATCCTTTCATTATTTGTATCCAAGAACAAAGGCGCAAGCGCCCTGTCTCAAAGAGGCAAAGCGCGCTTTGCCGCTCCGACGTAGAAAACTGGACTGAGCCGAGTGAGATAAAGGAGAGTCGAAAGGCGTAAGACTTTCGCTCAAGAGTCA
>JAJOJL010000148.1 GCA_021208645.1 Bacillus sp. (in: firmicutes)
TCCGAGGAGGCTGAGGCGTTGCCCGCGGAAAGCGAGTTCTGAAAGCAAAAATCAACATCAAAAGGCTTACAGAGCCAAAAAGAAAGGAAAGAAAAATATAAATGGACAAAAATACTTTAGCAGTTGAAAAAATGAAAGAAGGAAAAATTGAGGAGGCAGCAAAATTATTAAACGAAGCTATCGAAGAAAATCCAAAGGATGCTATCGCTTATACAAACTTCGGCAACCTTCTTGCCCATGTTCAAGATCAGGAGAGGGCTATCATTTTTTTGACAAGGCAATTGATTTAGATGAAGAGCAAGGTGCTGCCTATTACGGAAAGGGAAATGTATTGTATAATGAAGGAAGGTTTATGGAGGCGATAGATGCCTTTCAAGAAGCGTTAGCCAAAGGCTTGTTGGAAGGAGATGTGTATTATATGCTGGGCATGAGTTTTTACCAGCAAGGAGATTTGCCACGAGCCCTTCCAAGTTTGCAGCGTGCCACTGAGTTGAATGAGAAGGATAAGGACGCGAAATTCCAATATGGCTTGACGCTTGCACAGATGGAGCTAATCGATGAAGCAATTGAAGTGTTTAAGGAAGTAGTTCAGTTAGATGAGAAGCACGCTGACAGCTATTTTAACTTAGGTGTTGCTTATACATATAAAAACGAACTTGAATCAGCTTTAATGATGTTTGAGAAAGCGCAAGAAATTCAACCTGATCACATGTTAAGTGCTAACGGGAAAAAACAGGTGAAACTGCTGCTTCAAGGAGAGGAAAGTGAGTAGGATTCCTTATGGAAGAAATGGGTCAGGAGGAAAAAAATTTTCTTAAGGGAGAGCTTCTCCATATTATTTTTCACAGTGAAGATTCCCTTTATACGGTAGCAAAAGTTAAAGTGCAGGAATCATCAGATCCGTTGGATGAAAAAGAAGCCACTGTTGTTGGAACCATGCCGAAGTTGGAAAGGGACGTTACCTATTTATTTCATGGACATTTTTCCGACCATCCTCGTTTTGGTCGCCAATATAAGGTGGATCAGTTTCAAAAGGTATTACCAGAAACGGAGCAGGGGATCATTCTATACTTATCGAGTGATCGGTTTCCAGGGATTGGGCGAAGAACGGCTGAAAAAATTGTTGGTGCTCTTGGGAAAGAGGCCATTTCTCGAATAATTGAGGACAGGTCATCATTGGATAAAATTCCAAACTTAAAACCAAGTAAAGCAGAAGAAGTATACAAGACCTTATTGGAGGATCAAGGGATTGAACATGTTCTCATGCGCTTGTATGAGTTTGGGTTTGGCTTGCAGTTGGCCATGAAAGTGTATCAGGCGTATAAAACAGATGCCTTAAGAATTATGGAGACTAACCCTTATCAAATGATTGAAGATGTGGAAGGAATTGGGTTTGGTCGAGCTGATTTAATTGGCAGAAAACAAGGGATTACTGGTGATCACCCGGACCGGATCAAGGCCGCAATCTTTTATGTCCTAAATGAACAATCCATGAATGAAGGCCATGTGTATGTACGAAATGAAACGATTGTTAAAGGAAGTAAAGAGCTTCTTGAGCGGGAAGGTGGAGAGGAAATCTCAGCCTTAAGGATTGCTGATCAGGTCATTGCTTTAGGAGAGGATGAAAAGATCATCGTTGAAGAAGATCGGATGTACTTGCCGTCCCTCTATTTTGCTGAGCAAGGAATTGTCACGAACCTTCACCGTCTGATAGATAGTGAAAAAGGTTTGGAGGAGTTTCCAGACTCTGAGTTCTTCAAAGCGTTAGGAGAAGTTGAGGAATCATTAGGGATTAGTTATGCCCCATCGCAACAGGATGCTATTAAGGAAGCGATACACTCACCTGTGTTGATCCTAACGGGAGGGCCAGGTACAGGGAAGACAACGGTTATTAAAGGTTTAATTGAAGTGTTTGGCCAACTGAAAGGAATATCCGTTAATCCTGAGGAGTATAAGAAAAAAGGTGATTTTCCAATTTTGTTGGCTGCACCTACAGGGCGTGCCGCCAAACGCATGAGCGAATCGACAGGTTTACCTGCTTCCACCATCCATCGAATGCTCGGCTTTCGAGGTGGCAATGACTTTGATGAAGCTGAAGCAGAACAATTGGAAGGGGAGTTAATTATCGTCGATGAAATGTCGATGGTAGATACGTGGCTTGCCAACCAACTGTTAAAAGCGATTCCAAAGGGGATGCAAGTAGTATTTGTAGGAGATGAAGACCAATTGCCATCTGTCGGACCTGGTCAGGTGTTAACTGATTTTTTAGGTTCTGGGATCATTCCAGCAGTGAAGCTTACAGATATTTACCGGCAGTCAGAAGGCTCAAAGATCATTGAGTTTTCCCATGAAATTAAAGAAGGAAAGCTACCGGAAAAAATTGATAACTCTAGTAGAGACTTGCGTTTTTTTTCCTTGTTCCCAGCAAGAGGTGCCTAATGCTGTTCGACAAATTTGTGAGGGGGCTGTTGGGAAAGGTTTTACTGCTAAAGATATTCAAGTGTTGGCTCCCATGTATCGTGGTACTGCCGGGGTAGAAAACTTAAATCTTGTTTTACAGGAGTTGTTAAACCCGCCAAAGGAAGGAAGGCGTGAGGTAGCCTTTGGTGATGTCATTTACCGGAAAGGTGATATGGTCCTTCAACTTGTAAATAACCCTGAGGAGAATGTATTTAACGGAGACAGAGGGGAAATCGTGGCAATTTTCACGGCAGAAGAAAATACGGAACGGCAAGTACAGATTGTCATCTCCTTCGACGGGATTGAGGTAACATACACGAAACCTGATCTTACTCAAATTACCCACGCGTACTGCTGCTCGATTCATAAGTCACAGGGAAGTGAATTTCCAATAGTGATTATGCCTGTTGTAAAGGGATATTACCGAATGCTTAGGAAAAAATTAATTTATACAGGCGTTACGAGGGCGAAAAATTATTTGTTACTGTGCGGTGATTGGGATGCCTTGGAATATGCCATTGGCAATAATAATGATTTAACTCGAAATACTATGTTGATGAAGAAGTTAAATGGTCATTCCTTATCGGAATAGAAGTGTACGTATGCTGGGTTTAGATGAAAATCCTCACCTACACGTGAAGTGAAGTGTGACACGTTAGGTTGAGTGGGGGAACTAGCTTTTTAAAATTAGGCTCTGTTAGTGGATAATGTTGATTTTAAATCGGCGTTGATTTTGCGAAAGGAGCGAGACTCCTGCGGGAAAAGCAACGGCTGAAGACCCCGCAGGGACGAGGAGGCTGAAGCGTTGCCCGCGGAAAGCGAGCTCCTGTAGCATAAATCAACAACAAAGACTAACAGAACCTAAAATTAAAAATAAAACAACAATATAAAAAGCCGATGATTTCACACCAGAAATAACGGCTCTTTTCTTTGGTCAAAACAGCGTATTTTCTAACTTTGGTAAAATCCTACCAGCATTATTCAATCCTTTAATCCAAACACTAAGAATGTTCGAGAGGAGGGAGATCCTTTGCGGACATTTCAAAAAGTCAAGGGGACGGCAATAATCCAGCCGAACACAACTGAAATAATCGGTACGATCTCTGATTTAGTGCTTTCTAAGGATATAACAGAGGTAAAGGGCTACTGGGTACAAACAAAGAAATGGTGGTCAAAAAAACATTTCCTTTCCATTGAGGATGTTATTCATCAAGATATCGATGGGATGTATATTGATTCGGGGACAAATTTGCAACCTATTACGAAAGAGGATAAACGACTCATTGAAGGAAATGGTCATATCATTGGACATTCAGTAAAAGACAAAGATGGAATTATGATTGGGATTATTGAAGACGTATATTTTCTTCCAGAATCGGGCAAAATTGTAGGGTATGAACTAACAGAAGGATTATTTTCTGATTTTTCAAAAGGAATAAAACTCCTTAAACCTAAAATCCCCTTAATACAAAGGGAAAAATCCTTCATGGTTCCCAATGAATCATAACCGGTTTGGAGGTTTACCCATATGCGCTGTCCCAACTGTAAAGGTAAGGATATTGGAAAAATAGGCACGAACCAATATTATTGCTGGAATTGTTTTATTGAATTGTCCATTAAAGATGACCGCTTTTATTTACACCAAGTAGAGCCTGATGGTTCCTTAAGTTCCCTTGATGACTTATTTGAAGAGGAAGATAGAAAGATTATGGAATAAAAGGGTGGTGACAAGATGAGGTTATTAACATCATTAGTCGCTATTGGCGCTGGTGCGTATGCTTATAGAAACATGGATAAGAAAACAAAAAAGCAAATTCGGAAAAAAAATCCAGCAATTCCAAAGATAAGTTCATTTAGTTTTAGTATGTATGAGTTCTCTCGATTTACAAATAATAGTGTACCAAAAGGCAAAAAACGTCTTTTGGTACACTATCTTTTTTAGGGGGAGAAATAAATGGACAAGCGGCTGTTAATTTGGATTATGCGTTTAGGTGTTATTCTTCTTATATGCCTTGTATTAGTTATGTTCGCACAGCTTATGGACCATATTTCTCCATTTTTTCGCCTAGTAGGGAGAATTATTTTACCGTTTGTCTTATCTGGTATCATCGCTTACTTACTTCATCCAATTATAGAATATCTTGAGAAAAAAAATATACCAAGGCCTTTATCAATCTTGCTTATATACACAGGATTCGTAGCTGTTTTTGTGTGGCTTCTAGTGAAAGGAACTCCGTACATCATCCAAGAGAGTAGAGAATTAATCGAGCAACTACCTAAAATGGCCGAAACGTATCGAAACTTTGCCAACCTAATTCATGAACAAACGGAAGTTTTGCCAGACACTTTTCAGGAAAGGGCAGATGGCTGGTTGGAGAGTGTGGAAGGGTTTATCGCAGAGTCCATTACTCAGGTCGGCTTATTTCTAAGGGAATTAGTGAATTGGGCGTTGTTACTGATTGTCATTCCGTTTATTGTCTTTTATTTGTTGAAAGATATGCCATTAGTTAGGAAAGCGTGTTGGTATGTCACGCCGGAAAAATTTCGTTCTGATGGATATAATTTGGTTAAAGAAATAGATCATTCTTTAGGGAACTATATCCGAGGTCAGCTATTCGTTTGTATTGTTGTAGGGGTCCTTGCCTATATTGGTTTTTGGATCATAGACATGCCCTATGCCCTTCTTTTGGCAGTGTTTATTGGGTTGACGAATATTATCCCGTATTTTGGTCCCATTATTGGAGTAATTCCTGTTGTATTTATTGCCCTCACCGAGTCATTTCAATTAGTAATATTGGGACTTGTGGTAAATTTTATTGTTCAAATTATTGAAGGGAACTTACTAGCCCCTGTAATTGTGGGGAAAACGTTGCATATGCATCCAGTCCTAATCATTTTTGCCTTAATCGTTGGTGGTGAATTAGGTGGTGTAATCGGCTTGATCATATCTGTCCCTATTTTAACGGTGATCCGAGTGATTTTCTTACACATTCGTAGATTGGTAAGAGAACGAAAAGGAGTCTATACTACTTAGGTTCAAAGAAAAATCCAGATTAGCCTTTAAAATAGTTGACAAATAGAGGCGGTATTTTTATAATGACAGGTATAATTCACAATGCAAAATTGATGACGGAACGAGTTACTAAAGACCATCCTAAAAGCAAATAACGCTTTATCAGAGAGGAATTTCCTTAGGCTGTGAGAAATTCTGGGTGAAGGTTAGTAATGGCTACTCCTGAGAGCAGGTAAACCCTGCCGGTGAAACGACCGTTACTCGTATTAAAGGTGATAAAACGACCATAGCTAATTTTGGAGTTTTATAACCAGGGTGGTACCGCGTGAGATACTCTCGTCCCTGTTTTAGGGAGGAGTTTTTTTTTATGCTAAAAAACAGAAAGAATGGACTGAAACATAGTAAAAACTGTTAAAGCTGTAATAAGTACATAACAAAAAAATAGGAGGTTATTTTATGAAACAATTAAGTTCAGCTGAAGTGCGGCAAATGTTTTTAGACTTTTTTAAGGAAAAGGGTCATGATGTGGAACCAAGTGCTTCGTTAGTCCCACATGAAGATCCATCCTTGCTATGGATCAACAGTGGTGTTGCAACATTGAAAAAATATTTTGACGGCAGAGTAATTCCAGAAAACCCTAGAATAACAAATGCTCAAAAATCCATTCGAACAAACGATATTGAGAATGTGGGAAAAACTGCCCGTCATCATACTTTTTTCGAAATGCTTGGTAATTTCTCTATCGGTGATTACTTTAAAAAAGAAGCAATTGAATGGGCATGGGAGTTTTTGACGAGTGAAAAATGGATTGGTTTTGATGCAGATAAGCTTTCTGTTACAATCTATCCTGATGATGACGAAGCCTTTGAGTTTTGGAATAAAAATATTGGACTTCCAGAGGACAGAATCATTCGCTTGAAGGATAATTTTTGGGATATAGGTGAGGGACCTTGCGGACCAAATACAGAGATTTTTTATGATCGTGGTGAGGCTTATGGAAATGATCCTAACGATCCAGAGATGTTCCCAGGTGGAGAGAATGAGCGTTATTTAGAAATATGGAATCTTGTTTTCTCTCAATTTAACCATAATCCGGACGGGAGTTATACACCACTTCCGAAGAAAAACATTGATACGGGTATGGGATTAGAGCGTATCGTATCTGTTATTCAAGATGCTAAAACAAACTTTGATACAGACTTGTTTGTTCCAATTATTGAAGCGACAGAAAAGATTTCTGGTGTTTCTTACGGGAAATCAGCAGAGGTCGATACGGCATTTAAGGTTATTGCGGACCACATTCGTACAGTTACCTTTGCTGTTGGCGACGGTGCTTTGCCGTCTAATGAAGGACGTGGCTATGTCTTAAGAAGACTCCTTCGCCGTGCAGTACGGTTTGCAAAACAAATTAACATCGAGCGGCCGTTTATGTATGAATTGGTGCCTGTTGTTGGTGTAATCATGAAAGATTTTTATCCAGAGGTTGCGGAAAAGGCAGAATTCATCCAAAAGGTCGTGAAGAACGAAGAAGAAAGATTCCATGAAACATTAAATGATGGTCTTGCAATCTTAAACAAAATCATCGAAAAGGCCAAGGAAGAAAACAGTCATGAAATTCCAGGCAAGGACGTATTCCGCCTGTACGATACGTATGGGTTTCCTATAGATTTAACGGAGGAATATGTTGTAGATGCTGGGTTGGTAATTGATCGTGCTGGTTTTGACGAAGAAATGAAACAGCAACGGGACAGGGCAAGGGCTGCTCGTCAAGAGTCTGGATCTATGCAAACACAGGATGAAATATTAGGAAGTATTAAAGTGGAAAGTGAGTTTGTCGGCTACGATATATTTGAAATTCCTGCAGTTGTAAAGGCGGTTGTAAAGGGGAAAGAGTTAGTTGAAGAAGTTGGGCAAGGGGAAACTGTCCAAATAATTACTGACAGAACACCTTTTTATGCTGAAAGCGGGGGACAGATTGCTGATGTGGGAACCTTTAAAAATGACGAAACTACTCTTGAAGTAAAAAGACGTTAAAAAAAGCTCCTAACGGACAAAATCTTCATACAGTAGAAGTGGTACAAGGAAAACTTACGAATAACTCGACATTTGCGGCAAAAGTAGATAAACAGAATCGAAAAGGGGTAGTCAAAAATCATACGGCCACCCACTTATTACATCAAGCCTTAAAGGATGTTCTTGGGGAGCATGTAAATCAGGCTGGGTCCTTAGTGGCAGCTGACCGACTCCGTTTTGACTTCTCTCACTTTGGTCAAGTTAATGAAGATGAGCTTGAGCGAATTGAGACCATTGTCAATGAGAAGGTATGGGAAGGTATTCAAGTTAAAACCATGTATAAAAGCCTGCAGGAAGCAAAGGCAATGGGGGCAATGGCCCTTTTTGGAGAGAAGTATGGGGAAACAGTAAGGGTCGTACAAGTTGGAGAGTACAGTCTCGAATTGTGTGGAGGCTGCCATGTTGGAAATACAGCTGAAATTGGTTTATTTAAAATAGTATCTGAAGGTGGTATTGGAGCAGGAGTCCGCCGAATAGAAGCGGTGACTGCTAAAAATGCCTATGAGCATATGAACGGTAAGGTGGAAGTTTTGAAGGCATCAGCCAGCCTGTTAAAAACCAATTTGCAAGACGTTCCATATAGGATTGAGCAGCTTCAATTGCAGTTAAAGGAAAAGGAACGAGAGAACGAATCATTTGCAGCTAAATTAAGTCAATTAGAAGCAGGAAATATATTAGACGAAATAGAAGAAGTGGAAGGGGTACCATTACTGGTTAAACAAGTGAATGTTCCTGATATGAATCGCTTAAGGCAAATGGCAGATTCTTTAAAAGAAAAGCTAGAATCAGGTATTCTTGTCCTTGCTGCAGTTAACAATGGTAAAGTTAATATTGTTACAAGTGTTTCGAAAGATCTTGTAAAAGAAGGTTATCACGCCGGAAACATCGTCAAAGAAGTGGCAACACGTTGCGGTGGTGGTGGCGGAGGTCGCCCTGATATGGCTCAAGCTGGTGGGAAAGACCCTAGTAAAGTTACAGAAGCATTGAAAATTGTCCCTGAATTGTTAAAAAGAAATTACTAATTGGAATCATTTGGTGTACAATAAGACAAAAGGCACAGAACGGATTCCTTTAAGCCTTTCTTTTCAAAAAAGGAGCGAGGTGTTTACAATGAGTTCAATGGATAATACGATGAAGTTTAATTTTAATGACGAATCAATGGAAGAAGACGTAAAAGAAGTTCTCCTTACCGTTTACTCATCCTTAGAAGAAAAAGGTTATAACCCAATTAACCAAATTGTAGGTTACTTATTGTCAGGAGATCCAGCTTATATTCCTCGTCATAACGATGCGAGAACGCTGATTAGAAAAATTGAACGGGATGAAATTATTGAGGAATTGGTGAGATCTTATCTAGCACATCAGGAAAAGGGCTGATTATGAAAATACTTGGTTTAGACGTGGGAACCCGTACAATCGGCGTCGCTGTCAGTGATGCCCTAGGTTGGACGGCACAAGGGATTGAAACGATAAAACGTTCCGAAACTGACAAGGAAAAGGATTTTGAAAGGCTTGAGGAGCTAATTAAACAGCATGAAGTAGAAGTTATTGTAGTTGGTTTACCTAAAAATATGAACGGAACAATTGGTCCGAGCGGTGAACTTTGCCAAGCTTTTGCAGAAGAACTGCGAAACAGAACAAATCTAAAGGTAGAGTTTTGGGATGAACGACTAACAACCGTCGCTGCTGAAAGAATGCTCGTTACAGCTGATGTGAGCCGGAAGAAAAGAAAGAAAGTAATCGATAAAATGGCTGCAGTAATGATCCTGCAAGGGTATTTAGACAGGAATCAACAAAAACTATAAATTGCTGCACGAAAGGAGATTTATGTATGTCTAGTTATCAAATTCCACAGGATGAAGAAAGTCAAATTGTTATTGAGGATAATGGTGAGGAACATCTTTTTAACATCCTATTTACATTTGATGTAGATGCAACAGGAAAATCCTATATGGTGTTAGAACCAGAAGGAACAGACGCTGAAAGTGATGATGAGGAAGAAGTTGAGGTTTATGCCTTCCGATACGAGCTGGAGGAGGGGGACTATAAACTCATTCAAATTGAAACAGATGAAGAATGGGATATGGTCGAAGAGCTTCTCAATACCTTCTCTGAACAAGAGATGGAGTAGTAAATAATCCTTCATGTATATAAAGCAGATAGGAGACTTCTCCTGTCTGTTTTTATTTTTTTTTAATACGAAAAGTCGAATAAACAATATTCTCCTTATTTAAACTCGAAAATTGCAGGAAATGTAGTATAATAGGAAAAGTGAAAGGGGGAGCAACATGTCCGACGAAAAAAAGAAATTAAAGCAGAAACACATAGAGAAACTAGAGGAACGGCAGCGAGAAGCAAGTCTTGTGAGAAAAATCGTATTTATCTCTCTTATATTGATTATTTTAGCTGTTGGTGGAGTAGGTTATGGTGTCTACCAACATATCGTAGGAGCCATTGGTCCTGTTGATGAAACAGACGACCAAATAATTGAGGTTACTATCCCAATTGGGTCAACTGTTAGAAGAATAGGTAATATTCTAGAAGAACATGATGTCATCAGCAATGCTGATATTTTTAGGTATTATATACGTTTTACAAATGAGAGTGGATTACAAGCTGGTGATTATGAACTAACACGTTCCATGAATTTGGACGAAATTATCGAGGAATTAAAGCAAGGGTCTGTGCAACAGGAATATGAACTGACTTTTACTATTCCTGAAGGTCGTTGGCTTAATGATGTAGTTACTCGAGTTGCAAATGAAACAAATCTTACAGAAGATGAAATTATGGAAAAAATGGAAGACGAAGAATATCTCCAGTCCTTAATTGACAGTTATTCCATCCTAGAAGAGGCTATTCTTGATAGCCAGATCCGGTGGCCGCTGGAAGGGTATCTCTTCCCATCCCGCTACGACTTTGTAAATGCGGATGTGGAAGTGGAGCAAGTGATTGATGCAATGCTTAGACGTACTGAATCTGTGTTATCTGAAAGTGGTGCAGCAGCTTCGGAATATTCATACCATGAAATTTTAACTATAGCTTCAATCATTGAAGGGGAAGCAAGGAATGATGAAGAAAGAGCTAGAATTTCTGGGGTTATCCACAATCGTTTAGATATTAATATGAAACTGGAAATGGATCCGACAGTTGCCTATGCCCATGGAGAACATTTAGAGAGAACATTGTATGAGGATTTACGTATTGATTCACCATACAATACGTATGAAATTGTCGGGCTTCCAGTGGGGCCGATAAATAATCCTGGTGCAGCGTCCATTCGAGCGGCGTTAATGCCAGAAGACCATAATTATCTTTTTTTCTTCCACGCACCTAGTGGTGAGGTTTACTTCACAAAAACTTTTGTGGAGCACCAAAGAATAATTCAGCAGTACCGATAATATTTTAAATTATTTGGAAGGGAATGCCATGTTCGCATTCTCTTCTTTTCTATGGTAAAATATATCGGGTTAAGAAAGTAAAAAGTGCTACATGGCTTGGTAAACAGATACCACGCAATAGTATTATACGTACGAAGGGCAGCCAAAGGAGGCGCTTTTTTTATGAGTTATGAAGAAATAACAGAGGCATATTTGAAAACTTTACTTCCAGCTAATAATGGGTTAATTAAAGAGATGGAAGAGTATGCTTCAATTCATAAAGTTCCAATTATGGAACAAACAGGGATGCAGTTGTTACTGCAAGTTCTTCACTTGCACCAGCCGAAGCAAATATTAGAGGTTGGTACAGCCATAGGGTACTCGGCAATTCGAATGGCTGAGGCAGTAAAGGACTCGAAAGTTGTGACAATGGAACGAGACCCTGAACGAATTCAAGTTGCAATGGATAATATAAACCGTTGCCGTTTACAAGACAGAATTACGTTATTGGAAGGCGATGCATTAGAGATTGAAAACCAAGTCTCCATGTATGGCCCCTTCGATGTTGTGTTTATCGATGCTGCAAAAGGACAATATGAGCGTTTTTTTCACCTTTATGAGCCACATGTGACAGTCGGTGGCTTAATTATTTCAGACAATGTTTTGTTTAAGGGGATGGTTGCTGGTGCTTCTGAGATCCCATCAAAGAGACTGGAAACCATGGTGAAAAAGCTACGGAAGTTTAACGAACTCCTAATGAATGATCCACGATTTAATAGCATGATCTACCCTGTAGGTGATGGGGTAATGGTCAGTATAAAAAAATCAGAAAAAACTTCCGTTTAAAATAATTAGAGAAGTGGAAGTAATAGGAAATAACTCATTTATCATTTGTGAATTTCGATTCTTATAAAAAGTCTTAACTAGAAGAGATGTCCATGGACACTTTCAGGAAGAGAATAAAATAGGCGGTGAGCAGGATGTACAAGCCTGAATTATTAGTAACACCAACGAGTGTTGCACATGTTGAAGAAGTAATTGATGCTGGTGCTACGGCAATCATAATCGGGGAAGAGACCTTTGGATTACGTCTTGCGGGTGAATTTACAAAGGAAGATATAGCCCATGCAGTGGAAATTGCCCACCGTAAAGGGGCGAAGGTTTACGTTGCAATGAATGCCATCTTTCATAATGACCTACTCTCAAATATGTATGAATATATAAAGTTTCTAGAAGCTGCTGGTGTTGATGCCATCGTTTTTGGAGATCCTGCAGTCTTAATGGCAGCACGTGAAGCGGCACCGAAAATGAAGCTGCACTGGAATACGGAAACAACTGCAACGAATTGGTTTACTGCAAATTATTGGGGAAGAAAAGGGGCAAAAAGAGCAGTGCTTGCCCGAGAATTGAATATGGATGCCATAGTTGAGATTAAGGAGAATGCAGAGGTTGAAATTGAAGTACAAGTTCATGGGATGACTTGTATGTTTCAATCGAAGCGTACGTTAATTGGAAATTACATGGAATTCCAAGGTAAAGACCTTAAGGTGGAGGCCGCAGCAAGGATCGCAGTCTGTTTTTACATGATCCTGAGCGGGACGCAACCTATCCAATATGGGAGGATAAAAACGGTACCCATATTATGAGTCCGAAAGATATTTGTATCATTGATGAACTGGAAGAGATGTTGGATGCTGAGATCGATTCCTTTAAAATTGATGGGATTTTAAAAAACAGAGATTATATTACAAAAGTAACAGCCCTTTATCGAGAGGCGATCGACTTATATTTAACAGACCCAGACGGGTATATCGATAGAAAAGAAAGCTTTTTAGAAGAAATTAAAGCAATTCAGCCTCCAAAGCGAGACTTGGACACTGGTTTCTTCTTTAAAGAAACGGTTTATTAAGGAGGGATTTTAAATGGAACAAATTGCAGTTAGACAGCCTGACGGCAAGCGGGTCATTACTAAAAAGCCGGAGTTGTTAGCTCCTGCAGGAAACTTAGAAAAACTAAAAATTGCCGTTCATTATGGCGCTGATGCTGTTTTTATTGGAGGTCAAGAATTTGGCCTGCGCTCCAATGCGGATAATTTCTCCATTGACGAAATGGCAGAAGGTGTCCAATTTGCTAATAAATACGGGGCTAGGATTTATGTAACAACAAACATCTTTGCTCACAATGAAAACATGTCAGGCCTGGATGAATATTTAAAAGATCTAGAAAGAGTTGGGATTGCAGGAATAATCGTTGCAGACCCACTTATTATAGAAACATGCAAACAAGTAGCTCCAAAGTTGGAGATTCATTTGTCCACACAACAGTCACTTTCAAACTGGCAAGCGGTAAAGTTTTGGAAAGAAGAAGGGCTTGAAAGGGTCGTTCTAGCTCGTGAAGTTGGTCTTGAGGAAATGCTGGAAATGAAACGGAATGTGGACATTGAAATTGAAACATTCATTCATGGAGCAATGTGTATATCCTACTCTGGACGTTGTACATTAAGCAACCATATGACAGCGAGAGATTCTAACCGAGGTGGATGCTGTCAATCATGTCGCTGGGATTATTTTCTCTATGAAGAAGATGGAATGAGTAATAACGCTAATCAAGGTGCTTTATTTGAGGAAGATGATGCACCATTTGCCATGTCACCGAAGGACCTCAATTTAATTGAATCCATTCCTAAGTTGATAGAAGCAGGGATTGACAGTTTAAAAATTGAAGGACGTATGAAGTCCATTCACTATGTAGCAACGGTTGTAAGTGTCTATAGGAAGGTAATTGACGCCTACTGTGCAGATTCAGATAATTTTTCGATTGATCCTGCTTGGTTGGAGGAACTAGCTAAGTGTGCAAATAGACCAACAGCACCAGCATTTTTTGAAAATACTCCTGGTGTGGATGAGCAGCTATTTAAAAACCACAGTCAAAAAACAACCCATGACTTTGCAGGGCTTGTATTAGATTATGATGCGGAGACAAGTATCGTTACTCTGCAACAAAGAAATCATTTCCGTACTGGCGATGAGATAGAGTTTTTCGGTCCAGAAATCACAAACTTTACCCAAAAGGTTGGCACTATCTGGGACGAAGATGGGGATGAGCTTGATGCAGCACGACATCCATTACAAATCGTGAAGTTTAAGGTAGAAAAGCCAGTTTTTTGTAATAATATGATGCGAAAGGAAGCAAGATAATGGATAAAAAGCCGGTAATAATCGGTGTGGCGGGTGGTTCTGGATCTGGAAAAACCACCGTGGCCAATAAAATTTACTGTGAATTTCAAGACCAAAACATTATCATGATTGAACAGGATGCGTATTACAAGGATCAAAGTCATTTGCCCATGGAGGAGCGACTAAAGACAAATTACGATCATCCCCTTGCCTTTGACAATGACCTACTCATTACCCATCTCAAAGATCTCCAAAGAGGAGAAAGAATCAATAAGCCTGTGTATGATTATGCTAACCACACCCGATCTAATGAGGTTATACTTGTTGAACCAAGGGACGTAATCATTCTTGAAGGAATCTTGATTTTGGAAGATGAACAATTAAGAAATATCATGGATATTAAATTATATGTAGATACAGATTCTGACTTACGGATTATTCGTCGGTTATTACGGGATATAAAGGATAGGGGACGCACGATTGATTCTGTAATTGATCAATATACGTCTGTTGTAAGACCGATGCATTTGCAATTTATTGAACCTACAAAAAGATATGCAGATATTATCATTCCTGAAGGTGGTCACAATCAGGTAGCCATCGATTTAATGGTAACAAAAATAAAAACTATTCTTGAAGAAAAAGCAATTTTGTAATAGCATAAGATAAGCACTAATATGTAAAACGGTTTTTTCTATTTTATATGAATGTTGGATCAGCGCCCCAATATCTTCTACTCTCTAGTATAGAAGACAGTAATTGGGCGCTGAAGCCTTTATTTAAAGACCATAAGCGAGTATTTTTTCTTAATGGTTTCATAAGCTTGAATATACCGTTTTATAACTACTTAAATCTTCCCATGAGTGCAAAAAAAAGAGATGAAAGCGCTCGCGATTTGGATTTTTTTTATTAGACTGAAGGAGTGAATCAAATGACAGAAGAAAAACACTACATGACCCTAGAAGGAAAGGAGAAATTAGAAAAAGAGCTTGAATTTTTAAAAACAGAGCGACGTAAAGAAGTCGTTGAACGTATAAAAGTGGCCCGTAGCTTTGGGGACCTTTCTGAGAACTCTGAGTACGATTCTGCTAAAGAAGAACAAGCATTTGTGGAAGGGCGAATCGTAACCCTTGAAAAAATGATCCGTAATGCTGTAATTATTGAAGAGGACACCTCCAACACATCGGTAGTTTCTTTAGGGAAAACAGTTACCTTTAAGGAGCTTCCAGATGGTGAAGAAGAAGTGTATACCATTGTTGGGCGTGCAGAAGCAGACCCAATTGAAGGTAAAATCTCTAATGATTCTCCAATGGCCCAAAGTTTATTGGGAAAAACTATTGGTGACAAAGTAAATGTTTCCACTCCAGGCGGGGACATGCAAGTTGAAATAATTGAAGTAAAATAAAGTTAATTAAAGTCATTATCACTCCCTTGCAAGCTTTTAGTTTGCAGGGGATTTTTTTGTTTGGGTGGAGTCTGTTGATGTCTAGAGGCTAAAGGTTAGGCACAGAATTCCATGCAAACTTTGTGGAGTAAACGAAAAATGCTCATGATTAAACCACAAATTCCATCTAAACCTTGTTTACTTTTCAAGATATGTAGCCTATATATTACTAAACGACAGAACGGAAATATCTAATATACTTCCTATTGACACATTCTCCCAATCATTCTATACTGTATATAAACAATATACACAGTTATATACACAGTCTACCTTAAACATATACACATACAATCACGTGCAGACACATCCCCTTCCCATGGAGATAGTTACACTAAGCGAGGTGAAACCATTGTGGATCCATTTAGATGACGAAGATTCAAAGCCATTGTACGTGCAAGTCAAAGAGCAAATTATCCGGAACATTTTAAGCCAAACACTCCAGCCAGGTGAAGAGCTTCCTTCCATTAGAAAGCTTGCAAAAGAAGCAAGAACGAGCGTCATCACTGTGAAAAGAGCATACCAGGATTTAGAACAGGAAGGTTATATTTTTACAAGAGCAGGTAAAGGAACGTTTGTTAAGGAGCAACTAGACCAATCAGTCATGGAAAGAAATGAACAGGCCTTTAAGAAGAAAGCAAATGACCTTATTGAAATGGGACGTAGTTTCCAACTGACACACGAAAAAATGAAGAACATATTTGAGAGTTGCATTCAGGAGAGGAGCGATAGTTGATGGAAAATATTTTGACAGTTAATAATGCTAAGCGAAAATATAAGCGGTTTCAGTTAGGACCAATAAACGTCCAAATACCAAAAGGAATGATTACCGCCATTATTGGAAGAAACGGAGCAGGAAAAACCACATTCTTAAAAGGGATTAGTGGCTTGTCTCCATTGGACGAAGGAGAAATAGCTTTCAATGGGAATCCCGTTGATTTTCTTCTACCTGAAATAAGGACGAAAATGTCCTATATATCTAATGAAGTACAAATGTACAGTGATTTTACAGTTAAACAAGCAATAGATTTTATTGCAAGTCTACAGCCGAACTGGGACCACGTATGGGCAGAAGAATGGCTGAAGGCTTTTGATATTAACCCGGCTTCGGAGATACATGAGCTATCCAAAGGGATGAAGATGAAGCTAACCCTCCTTTTAGGTCTTGGGCACCAGCCAGAGCTTGTTTTGTTAGATGAGCCTACTGATGGTCTGGATAGTATTGCGAGACAGCAATTTCTTGACTTGATGCAAAAATATATGGAAAACGAAGAAAAATCCATTGTCTTATCTACTCACTATACTCAAGAGGTGGAAGGAATTTGCGATTATGTAATGTTTATTAAAAATGGGAAAATGCAGCTAGTAGGGGAAGTAGCAGAGTTAAAGGAACGTTACCGCTATTTTTCTTTACCTCCTAATGTTGATCTTTCAGACATTGATGGAATTCCTGCATTTGAAAAAACAGATTTAGAGACAAAAGGTGTCATTCTAACGGAAAAAGCAGCCTTCCTACCAACTGAAGCAATTATTAAAATTCCTAGCTTGGATCACATTTTCTTTTATGTGGTGGAGCAAGGGGGAAGAGAAGGGAAATGAAACAGCTAATTATCAAGGATATACTTAGTATCCGGAAAACCATTAAGATCATATTCTTTTCCATGACGTCTATTTGGATTTTGTTGTTTTTATTAAGTTTGAATCCTTATATTGGTATTTGGGAGTTTGTCTCGATTCCTTTAGTGATGGTGGCATTCGTCAGTTATGTAGTTATCTCCACCTTATGTGATAAAGAATTTATTTCCGGAATAGAAAATAGAATACTGCAGCTACCAGTTTCCATAAACGAGCTTGTTGTCTCCAGGTTCATGGCAAGCTTTCTAATACTCATTACAATTTTGATTTTTAACAGTCTAGTATTACTAATAGGTGTGTTGGTCTCAGGATCACCCTTGTCAGAGCTGTCAAGTCTACTGGGTTTTTTCCTATTTCTTTTCCATTTTGTCTTTTATACTGCTTCAGTCTATTTAATATTCCACTTTAGCTTTTCATATGGTACTTCCGTTTGGTTAGGGAGACTATTCGTAGTATTTTGGTTCTTCTTTATATACGCTCTATCGGTGTTACTAATATTGAACAAATATGACATTGCGTCCATTCCAGCCGTTTACTTTGAAAATCTCGTTATCGCTATTAGTGGACTTGGCCTCCTTTTAGTGGTCCTGTCCATAGGCATTGCAGCATGGGGCTACAGATTAAAACGGCAAGGAAGATCAGTTTTCCAACCAATAATGGTTACTGTTTTATATGTGGTAGTGATGTTTGTTGGGTCCGGTCTTTTAGCAGAAAATCAGTTAACTGACTCTATCCGAGAAATCCTTGACGAAACGAAACTGGAGCAAATAGAGGTCAATGTCCTCGATTTTTCCAATGAACTTGGTCAAGTCCATTATCAGGTCATCTTCCAAATAGAGTTGAGTCAGTTAACAGCAGACTGGGCAATCTTGGATGAGACGATACTAACCTATAGCACTTCGGGAGCCACAAGGGAATATACGAAATTAGTCGGTGGAGGAATCCCTTTAAGCAGTGCTTATGGTGGCTTTTCTGAGAGTGATACGGATAAAATTTTGGTTGGGTTTCAAGAAACTGGACCAGAGTTATTGACGGAAGAAGATAAGGAAGCATTCCTTATGGAATTTACAGAAGAGGATTTTCATTTTACTCTTCAAAGCGCATGGATAAGTGAAGAGATCAGTCTTGGTTGGAACAAATAGACCCATGGAGGTGAGCGTATGAAAACATTGATAAAAAGAGACATTTTAAGTACGAAAAACGTGTGGCTGTTTGTTGTGATCATTATTGGAGCAGTATCATTTCTGAATACGTATATTGATAAAAGCCAAGAAGTGACTGGAGGAGAAAATTTATTCTTACCTGCAATACTAATGGGGTTTTTAGGGTATGGTATCGTAGCTCATATTTGTAGGGTAGAAGATTTAAATAAAGTAAACGAAAGAATCTATCAAATACCAATCTCTGTGGAAAAACTCATCTTGTCTAGGTTTATCTCCAGTTTTATTTTAATTGGTTTGGTTATATCCCTAATGGTACTTTTTCTAGCATTCGCTCATTTTGTCTTAAATACATCCTTTCACTTGATGGGAGCAGGTGTAAATGCCATTTACTTTACAATACATGTCATTCTTCTGATTGTATCAGTATACTTACCGTTTTACTTTGCAAAAGGGAGTAATGCTGCCACATGGGCAGTAAGATTAACCTTTGTCTTTTGGTTCATGTATGCTATTTTAGCAATGCCCCTTTATTACCATGAGTGGTTAGGGCAATTTTACAGTATGCCGAGCATCTATTATCGCATCTTTGCCGAAAATTTAGTTATTACTTCCTTTATTCTTATTGTTATTTCCTATTTTACTGCCATTCTTCTCTATAAACGAAACCGACAAAGAAAGCCCCAAATCAGTCATTTAACAACCTATATGTCTGTTATTTTGGCAATATTGTTGATTGTCCCTTTCTTTACAGAAAGCCGAGCTGCACTGGACGTGGATGAGTTTCTATCCTCTGTAACATTGGAAGAAGTAAGTATTATTCCTGTTATGGCAGAGACTTGGGGGGAAGAAAAGGAATATACATTGGATGTGAAACTAACCCTTTCATTGCCTATGAATTATAGAAATCATGATGTAATGAGGACTACACGTCTAACAATTAAATATTTAGGAATCCCATCGATTCCTCGTTTAAACAATCATTGGTGGTATTCCCTTGATTCATTTGATGAATTTTGGGGAGATAGTGGCACGGGGTACTACTACACTTATACTTTCTCCTATTTCGAGCCCTTCACTGAATCAGAAGCAAATGAACTGCTTCAGGAATTCAATAGGCAACAATTTAGGGCAACGTTAGAGAATACTCACACCCCAAACCAGAAAATAGAGCTTTCTTATGAATAAAACGGGCATAGTTTTCCTATTAATCTCGAATATTTCTATTGATTGATTTATAATATAGGACAAGGGAGTAATAAAGGAGGCTTTATTTTATATGAGTCAATATGGAAGTTATGGACAAAGACGATCTGAAATGCGACAAAAAAAGAAAAATACATGGTTAAATGGTGCTATTATTTTAGTAGTAATAGGAATCGTATTTTTTGCGGCAACGTTAATTTTTGGCAATGATGATACAGAGCCTGTCACTGCAGACGGAGATGATCAAGAGGAATCGGATCAAGACTCCGAAACGACGGAAGAAAGCAATGATGTAGATCTGGAGGAGACTTCGGAAGGAACAGAAGAAGAAGGAGAAACTGGATCATCAGACGTAGACTCAGAAAACGGGACAGAAGAAGTCGATAGTACTGAGGAAGATAATAATACTAATGAGTTGACCACCCCAGCAGAAGTGGTGGGAGAGGGACAATGGGAGCCAATTGGTACAGTCCAGGAAGAGCCTTTTGTTGCTGTTTATGAAAGGGATCATGTGAACTGGGAAGAAATGTTAAGGGCTTTAAAGTATGCGACTGGATTAGGAGAAGAAATGATTGCATGGCGAATAGAGAACGGTGGAGATCACCTCAGTGCAATCGGTTTTGTCAGCGATTATCCAAACCGAACTACGCCATATGAAGTGCGCTTAGAATGGGTAACCAATGAAGGGTGGAAGCCCGTATCTGTTAAATTGTTGGAGGAGAATCCTTACTTAAATAATTAATGAAAGCGTCCCAATCACACATTGTGTGTTCGGGACGCTTTTTGTTTTGGAACTTTCCTTCTTCAAAATGAGGAGCATACCCCTTGTAAGTTTTTCACCCTACTTTGTTGCTTTAAAGTGTACCACTGCTGAATAGCTTCTTCTTCCTGTTTTAGGATCGACCGTAACCTCGTGGGAAACATGATGAACGCCTAACATAATTGCCTGATTATCTTCGATTTTCTTAGCTATTTGTTTTTCTAGAGTCCCTAAGTCCCCCGCTTCAAAAAACTCAACTTTATCCTTAAAAACGCTGTTTGTATCATTATAAACACCTCGAAATATAAATTTTACCTATATAGTTTAAAGGTTAGTATACGTGTAATACAAGGGGGAACTAGTAGTTACTTGCTCTAGTATCAATGTTTAGCTATGATAAAAGGTGTGCATGCCTTATACATAAAGAGTTAGAACTATTAATGGTTTTATGGAGATAGTTACGAAAAATACGATAAGAATCTTAAAGGGTGTTGAAAAGATGAAAAAAAATTATTATCAATGGGTTAATTATCACAATGGATTCAAACAAAAAAAATAGTAAACCGCGGCTCCTTAGCTTTTGAAGATAACATCATTACATATGTAGGGGAAGTTCCGAAAGATCTTTCTGAGTATGATGAAGTTATTGATGCAAAAGGAAATTATGTAATGCCAGGGTTAATTAATACCCACGGTCATTTGTCCATGTCTTTATTAAGAGGCTATGCAGACGATTTGCCATTGCAAAGCTGGTTAGAAGAAAAGATGTGGCCTCTAGAAGCACAATATACGAAGGAACATGCAAAATGGGGAGCGTACTTGTCCATTATTGAAATGCTAAGAACAGGGACAACTACGTTTGTGGATATGTACGATAATATGGATCAAATTGCCATGGCAGTGGAACAATCAGGTGCAAGGGCAAGATTATGTAGAGGTATGATTGGATTTGGCAGTGATGAGTTAAGGGCGAAGAAGCTGGAGGAAGCAACGAATTTTGCTCGTGATTGGAACAATCAAGCAAATGGTAGAATCACTACCATGATGTCACCACATTCACCATATACGTGCGCACCAGATTTTATCGAGCAAATAATTGAAAAAGCAGAGTTGATTAATGTACCTATTCACACTCATATGTCTGAAACGAAATTTGAAGTAGAATTAAATGAAAAAGAATACAAAGAAAGACCTGTAAAGCATTTACAAAAACTAGGTATGTTTAATCGACCTACTCTTGTAGCCCATGCTGTCCATGTGAATGAAGAAGAGATGGAAATTTTAGCTGAACATGACGTTAAAATTTCTC
>JAJOJL010000032.1 GCA_021208645.1 Bacillus sp. (in: firmicutes)
AGAAAATTAACTCAAAACAATTAAGCCTAGATATAGGACGTAGCGACAGTTACATAAGTCATTTAGAAAAACGGACGTAATAAAAACCCTGACTATTCGGTAATGTATGAGTTTTTTAATAAGTTGGGAATTGAAGAAAAAAAAGATTGAGGATTATCTATTTCATTTTGGAATCTATTCACCAGATAGAATAGCTGCCGATGAAGCTTACTTGATAGCTAAAGCAGAACCACCAACAGATGAAGAAATAGAAAGAATGGTTGGGGAATCTGAAGAATTTGACAAACGACAATTTGTAGAATCCGAGGAATATCAAAAAGAGAATAAAACAAAGAAAATGAAGTAAGTGGAGAGTTATTACTTGATGAAATGATTAATGAATACATTAAAAATATTAATACAGCCCTTCGAAATTTAACTGAACATGACTTTGAAAATGGATTTAATATTACAAAAGGAATAAGTGATTCTTTATCCGAAATGGCCACAAATGTTACTCTTTATCGTTTTAATAAAAGGCTCTACAAAGAAAGGTTATCTTTACTAGATGAGAAAGGTTGTATCAAAATCATTAATACACTATATGAAGAATTGAATAGGATCGATCGTGAAAAAACTGCTTTCGGCGAGCCACGTCAAAGAGGTTTAATAGATAAATTATAAGGAGTGAGATTAAACATGCCTATCTATCCATACACAAAGAACGGTAAAGAACATTACTATTATGCCTTTGAAGTCAAAGATAAGATCACAGGAAAGCGTAAGACGATTAAACAACGTGGGTTTAAGGGTAAAACTGAAGCTAGAAGAGCCGAGGAGAAGGCAAGAGTAGCATGGGAGAAAGGAGAGTATGTTGAACCTAGTAAATTGACTTACAGTCAATATGCTTTGGGCTGGGAACAACTAAGAAGGAAGCAGGTGTAGTATCCGAACAAAGTCATTACAACAATTTGATCCTTCTCAACAAACATATACTACCTGTTTTTGGACAAGTTAAATTGCAAAATGTTAATTTTACGCATATAGAGGAACTGCTGGAAGTAGTTACCGATAAAGGATTAGCAAAAGGGACTATACGAAAGATATACAATTTAGTAAACACATCTTTAAAGGACGCTGTAATAAAAGATTATATTATCAAAAATCCTGTAGAGAAAATAACTGCTGTTCCAAAAGCAAGTAAAGAAAAAATTGATTATTGGACAAAAGAAGAGGTTAAGAAATTCTTTAGTCAACTAGAAAAAATTGATCATAGGCAACACGCTTTATTCGTACTCGCTATTTACTGCGGTATGCGTAGAGGAGAATTATTAGGCTTAAAGTGGTCTGATATGGATTTTGAAAATAATCGAATTGGAATACGTCAAATCCTAGCCTTTAAATCAAAGATAAAAGATGGTGCTAAAACGAACGCTGGGAATAGATCCATAAAAATGTCACCGTTTGTGGCATCTGAATTAGAAAAACATAAAGAACAGCAAGAAGAAGAAAAAAGAAAAGCGAGAGAATACTTTGACAATGGACTGGTATTTTGCCAAGAAGATGGACAACCAGTTAGTTGGGGGAACTTTCATAAATTTTGGGTGCGAATAATAGAAAAGACAAAGGTAAGGGCTATTAGATTCCACGATTTAAGGCATACATGTGCATCCCTTTTATTAAGCGCTAATGTCCACCCTAAGAAAGTTCAGGAACTCTTGGGCCATGCGTCAATAAAAGTCACATTGGACACCTATTCACATTTGATTCCATCTATGCAGGATGAAGTTGCTGATAAAATGGACGAATTATTAAAGTAGTCATAACCTAAAATATCCTTGCATATAATGATAGTTATCTCAAATTTCCTACCAAAAGCCCTACCAAATCAGATTCCTACCAAACAAAAAGACGTTACAACCCTTGATATTAAAGGATTTGTAACGTCTTGATTATTTTAGTACTACATTCCTACCCCGAAGGTTACGGTTAAACTATTCATTTATTCAAACGTTAACTTTAAGCAATAACTATGCCATTTGATAGTACCACTTTTTTCAATAAAAAAGCAAGGGAATCGGTTGTGTCAATAAAGTGACACTTGTCTTTGCAACGAAATATTTTAAATTAAAATTCGTTATTCCTTATTGTTAATTTTCGCTACAGGGGCTCGCCTTCTGAAGGAGTCTCGCTGCTCCCGCACAATTCAATCCTTATTAAAGAACCACAACAGCCTTTATCAGTACCAAAAACTAAAAAGACCTTCATCCAGCTATATTACTCGCTGTATGGAGGTCTAATCCTTATTATTCTTCGTCGTATACTTTTACTTCTGCCATAACATCGCCTTGTTTAATATTATAAACGGCATCCATTCCCTCTGTAACTTGTCCAAAAACAGTATGGACTCCATCTAAATGGGGCTGTGGTTCATGAACGATAAAAAATTGACAGCTTCCAGTGTCTTTTCCTGCGTGTGCCATAGAAAGGGCGCCTGCTACATGCTTGTGTGGGTTACCTTGTGTTTCGCATTTAATACGTTTATCAGCACTACCTGTCCCGTTCCCAATTGGACAACCTCCTTGTGCAACAAACCCAGGGATAACTCGGTGGAATGTTAATCCATTGTAAAAACCATCATTGGCAAGCCTCTCAAAATTTTCTACGGTCCCTGGTGCCTCATTTGGGTAAAACTCAATTTGAATTTTATCTCCATTTTCCATAGTAATTGTACCTTTTTTCATCTCGTAAATCCTCCCTATTGTTTATGTAATTGATACATCTTTCTTATTGTACATGAAACGAATGTATAATGAAAATAGAAGAGAGACCCTAAAAGGAACTAACCTTTTAAGAGTTTCTCTTCACATTGAAACAATTCTACGCTTTTTATGACATTATCGCTACTTCCCTATAAACTTTTTGCTAAATTTTTCCCATTACCTATTTTTCTGTAAGAAAATTCGTTCTTAACCAAGTCTTCATAAGATTCTCGTTTAATTACACAATGCTCTTCCCCATCCTCCACAAAGATGACAGCAGGACGCAAAATGCGGTTGTAATTATTTGCCATAGAATAGCCGTAGGCTCCAGTTGAAGATACTGCCAACAAGTCTCCAACTTTAACCTTTGGAAGATTAATATCCCAAATCAACATATCTCCACTCTCACAGCATTTACCAGCAATTGAAACGATTTCTTCCTTATTCTCACTCATTTTATTGGCAACGGAAGCTTCATATTTTGCTTGATATAAGGCAGGACGGATATTATCGGTCATACCACCGTCAACAGAGACATAAGAACGAACACCAGGAATGTCTTTGCGGGCACCGATAGAGTAGATGGTTGTCCCGGCCTCCCCTACTAACGCTCTGCCAGGCTCGATCCATACTTCCGGTATAGTCATCCCTGCTTCTTTAGCATGATGATTTACTGCAACAATCATGGCATCTACATAGTTTTCTAAAGGTAGTGGATGGTCTTCTTCCGTATAACGGATCCCAAATCCTCCTCCTAAATTTAAAACGGAAGGTTCAAACTTCAGTTTTTCTTTCCAAATCACCAAATACTTATATATTTCATTAACAGCTGAAGTAAAGCCCTCTGTTTCAAATATTTGTGACCCAATATGTGAATGGATTCCTTTAATCTCAAGATATTCATGAGCTTGAAGGGAAGCAATTGCTTTTTCCGCCTGCCCGCTTTGAATATCAAAACCAAACTTTGAGTCTTCTTGCCCTGTAGAGATGTATTCATGGGTGTGAGCCTCTACTCCAGGAGTAATCCGAATAAGCACATCCATTTTTTTTCTGAAGAGATTCTGTCACTCTCATGAGCCATGATAACTCCGTAAAATTATCTACTACAAAACAGCCAATCCCTTTACGTACGGCCATTTCTATTTCTTCTGGTGACTTATTATTCCCATGGAAATGGATCCTTTCCGCTGGGAATCCTGCTGCTAATGCCGTGTATAATTCTCCACCTGAAACAACATCCAAACTTAACCCTAATTCATCTACTAATTGAACCATGGCAATACAACTGAAGGCTTTGCTTGCATAGGCCACCTGATACTTCATATTTTGCTTTTCAAAAGCTTTTTTAAATTGCTCAGCTCTAAAACATATGTCAGCAACATCATATATATAAAGGGGCGTACCATATTTTTCAGCTAATTTGGTTGTATCTACACCGCCAATTTCCAAGTGTCCTTGCGCATTTATTTTACTTGTTCCATATAAACCCATTTCGCTTCTCTCCTCTTAAGCTTCTCCTTACCTCTGTATAAAAGTGTATGTCAATGTAAAAAAAGGATAACGGTATATAACTATCCGTTATCCTCATCAATTCGGATAATCCGTAAGAAGTGTTTGTTTTTTACAATAACACAACTTGTTCTCCCTATCAATAGTTTTATGCTGACCCTTGCTTAATTGGGTCTTGTGGTTTAACGATGCTAGGGCGTTTCCGTTTTACAGGAATCCCTTGGCGAATTAATACATCTAAGGCCGCCAACGGATAGAACGGTAAAAATGGCCATAAATAGGGTACATTTAATGTTTTAATGGATGCCAAAATAATAACAAGAATTGTCAATCCAATTATAAAGCCTGGAGCTTTAAAGAAAAAGACTGCAAACAGAAGACCAATTCTTGCAATCTTTAATGCTAAAGATAATTCATAGCTAGGTGTTGCGAACATCCCAATGGCACCTAATGCAACATAAAGGATTACCTCAGGGACTAATAAACCAACCTCTATGGCTATTTCACCAATTAAGAGAGCCGCAACTAAACCTAAAGCCGTTGCTAATGGAGATGGTGTATGAATAGCGGCCATCCTCAGTAGTTCAATACCTAGTTCTGCCAATAGCATTTGTACGAAGACAGGGACATTAGTAGTCTCATTCGGCCCAATAAATTCTAATGCCGCTGGCAATAAATCAGGATTCATCACCATAAGAAGCCAAAACGGCAAGATCATCAAGGAGAAGAGCATCCCTGAAAACCGGACCCATCTTAAGAAAGTCCCTACAATTGGAGCTTGCCTGTACTCCTCTGCATGTTGGACATGATGGAAAAATGTTGTTGGGAAAATAATGACACTGGGAGACGCATCAACTATCACCACTACATGTCCTTCTAGTATATGGGTTGCAGCAACATCAGGCCGCTCTGTATACCTTACAACTGGGAATGGGTTATTCCCTTGCTTTACAATAAATTCTTCTACAACTTTGTCAGCCATCGTCAAGCCGTCTATATCAATAGCTTTCAGCTCTTCTTTTATGATAGATACTAAACTAGGGTCAGCAATGTCTTCAATATAAGAAATACAAATATCCGTCTTTGATCGCTTACCAACCCTCATAATTTCGTTTCGAAGTTTTTCATCCCGTATTCTTCGGCGCGTTAACGCCGTATTTTCTATTATATTCTCCGTATAACCATCACGGCTCCCTCGAACAACCCTTTCTGTATCAGGCTCTTCCGGTCCCCTTCCTGGGTAGCTCCGCACGTCAATTATGATTGCGTTCTCTTCACCTTCTATAAAAATAACGATAAGTCCCGCCAGCAGCTGACCAATGGCGTCATCAATTGTTTTAACATGCTCCACTTGAACATGGGTCAACCGATTTTCAATTTGTTCTTTTACATTTGTTTTTTTTCGCTCTGTTCCGTCTAAGAACATAAGCTCTTTTAACAATTCAATAATATATTGAATATCACATAAACCATTAACAAAATAAAATTGGACTTCTTTATCCAATATGTATAGTTTCCGCACGCCCACATCAAAACTTGTACCAATGCCGATACGTCCAGAAATATTTTTTTCATTTTCTTTTAGATCACTTGTAATTGCTTGATTCACTTTATCGTGAACTGGATCAGCCATTTATTTTGCTCCTTTCTAAAATTAATTCAACTGCTAATTTTGTTATTGGAGCACCTCTCTCTACAGAATCGCGATTGCCCATTTTTCCAATATCCCCAATACCTACGATGATAGGTAATGCTAACTGGTCTAATACTGAAACTGTATCTCCTCGAATCCGACCTTTCTCTGTGTCAATAATCCCACCTTTATCAACACCATACTCTGTTATTGTTCCATTTCTATCAATAGAAACATCAACCCTTGTCCATTCATGGGAAAAGGATTCAGATGCTACGGCGATTGCTCCTAAAATTTCAAGATGCGGGGATATTACCACTTGGGTTAATACGTGTTCTCCAGGTCCCTCATCAGGGAATCCACAATCATCAAACATTACGAGAACGATGTCTTTTTTAGCTTTTTGAATTAGCTTTATTAACTCGCTCCCAGAGATTTTAGAAGGGTTGCCGCTCGATTCTGCGAGAAAATGCAAATCTAACGAATCAGCTACATGCTTTACTGCAGCTCTTGCTGAATCATCACCATCAGTGATTAATATAACCTGCTTCTTTAAATTCATGTAATCAGTTCACCCTATTCCTTGTTATTTTTTGTTTCTACCTCTATCCCAACTCACTTCTCATTCCTGTACAAAGAAAATCCAATGATATAATGAACCTGCCACTTTCCCTATAACAATTGCCCAAACGAGCCAATTTATCTTTTGCTTCAAACCAATTCTCTTTGCCAATATAGGAAAGACATTCAACACCTCTGCCAATGCCGCTGCCAACATTCCTATAAAGGCACCACAACCTAAGCCTACTATTGCTAAAACTAAATTATTAAATGAAAAAAGTGGGTCCCCTAAACTAAACCAAATACCACACAAAGCGCCTAACATTACAGCCCATTCATAATAGGGGAGTAACCCTGCCGAATTAGAAAGGTGAGCAAGTCTAGGAACAACGCCTAATACAGTTAAGAACGCAACAAAACCTCCACCAACAGCAATCCCACCGGACAAGCCTATAACGATAGACAGTATCAAACTAATCATTTTGCTCGTTCCATACCTCATCTTTATTTACAGCGATATATTTGTCTAAATTCTCCTCATAATTAAACATTTCGATTTCCATAGGACTAGGCTCTTCATTGACCCGTTTACTAAAAACATGATTAAAAAACAGAATCATCCCTAATCCCAGTCCAATAGAATAAGGAATTTGTAACCAAAGCGGGTGATCTGTATACTCACCTGTTACTGCTTCATGGAGGCGTATATGAACTTCCCGCATACTAACATCTTCATGGAAATTCATAATTGCTATTCCAGCACCGAAAAAAAGGAGAACCCAAACTAATATGACTAAAAGTGGTCGAGGTGATTTATTTACTCGCTTCAAATAAATGATTGTTTGTTCAGGGCCAATTAGTTGTATATCTACTCCAGGGAGAGTTGAGTAGATTTTTCTCACTACTTCCATACCATCCAAAACCTTTACCTGTTTAACCTCTTTTTCTAAGGATAAAGGATCAAATTTTCTACATAAGTTTGGTCTACACCTTGGCATATAACAGTAGCCACATCCTTTAAAAGGATTGATTGTTTTTCATCCACCCAGTACCGGCTTTTCAATCGAAAATATATTTTCTTATCCATCGAAAAACCTCATTTCATTTCAAAATACTTTTTGCTAGTGATTAGTATGGGACGACCCTTTCGATTCCATGCATAACGATGCCCATCCTATAATGTTTTCTTGTTTATCAGTAACACCATATACACTAGGAAAACAATGCTGTTCTACCCTTTAACAGAACCAAATTTATAGAATACGTTGTTTTTTTGTAAAGTAAAAAACCAACCAGGCTTAGCCTAATTGGTCTTTTAACTGTTTTAATATTTTTTTCTCGAGCCTAGAAACTTGAACTTGTGAAATACCTAATCGCTCTGCTACTTGCGATTGGGTTTGATCCTTGTAATACCTTAAATAGACAATGAGTTTTTCCCTTTCATCTAACTTATCAATTTCATCCCTTAATGCGATTTTGTCGAACCACTTTAAGTCACCGTCATCTGAAATTTGATCAAGAAGAGTAATAGGATCCCCATCATTTTCATAAACTGTTTCATGAATGGAGGTCAATTGCCTACTTGCTTCCTGAGCAAATACCACTTCTTCTGGAGTAAGCTCCAACTTTTCAGCAATTTCATTAACAGTTGGTGTCCTCCCTAAGGTTTTAGAAAGCTCTTCTTTCATTTTTCTAATTTTATTGGCACTTTCCTTAATAGAGCGACTAACCTTTACAGTTCCATCATCTCGAAGAAAACGTTGGATCTCACCGATAATCATGGGAACAGCATAAGTAGAAAACTTAACATCATAGCTCAAATCAAATTTATCTACTGATTTGATTAAGCCAATACAACCTATTTGAAACAAATCATCCGCTTCATATCCTCTGTTTAAAAACCGTTGGACAACGGACCATACTAATCTCGTATTCACGTTAACAATTTTGTTCCGCGCTTCCTGATTGCCATCTTGAGCTTCTTTAATTAGACGTTTAATTTCTTTATCATCCAGATAAGCCTGACTTTTATTGTTTTGTTTTACATCTACATCCATAGCATTCCGTCCTCTCAATTGCAAAGAGCACGTTGCTTAGAGAGTGTTTTAACTAACGAAACAGTTGTACCCACCATTGGCTCAGACTGAATAGATACTTCGTCCATAAAGTTCTCCATAATTGTAAATCCCATGCCGCTTCGCTCTAGCTCTGGCTTTGAAGTAAAAAGTGGCTGACGCGCTTCGTCTACATTGTGTATCCCAATACCCTTGTCCCGTATAATTAACCTAACCGTATCAGCCTCTAATTCTACCTCCACAAAAACTTCTCCCTTAGGATCTTCATTATAGCCATGAATAATAGCATTTGTAACAGCTTCACTAACAACTGTTTTAATTTCAGTCAGTTCATCCATCGTCGGATCTAGTTGAGCTACAAAAGCACCAACAGTCACTCTCGCAAAAGACTCATTTTGACTTAATGCAGTAAACGAAAGTTCCATACGATTTTTCAATTATGCCACCCCCAATTCCAATAATCCGTCCATTTCATTGGAGGCTAATCTTACAATTTTAAACATCCCTGACATTTCAAACAACCGCTTGATTTGTGGCGATATGGAACAGACCACCATCTCACCGCCAAGGGTTTTCACCAGTTTATAACGCCCTAAAACCACACCTAACCCTGAGCTGTCCATAAACGTAAGATTTTCAAGGTTTAATAAAATATGAGTGAGATTGTTCTCTTTTAACACCGTATCTACACGTTCTCGGAGAGTCATGGCAGTATGATGATCCAGCTCCCCTTCTAGTCGCACACAGAGAACATTGTCCCTTTTTTCCAAATCAATGAGTAAACTCATTTCAGTCACCCCTTAAGTAATTTCTTCTCACCAGTTCCCCTCTCCCTGAGGAAAAATGGTTGTTCTTCCCCTTTCAATTCTCGTTTAAACTGCTTGTCTCCTTCTTAAAAACAAAACTAGTGTTCATTCGTCAAAACTAGTAATGATTTGCTAAAACATTTATACATAAACTAATAAAGTTCAAAAGACACCCTTTAAAAATTTAGACTACAGTCTTTAAGTAGTGCACATCTAGGAGAATAATTCTCCTGGATGTGCACTAAAAATCAATATGTGGAATTTAAGAAGTCCCACAAAAAATCAACTCATTTATTGCTTATCTAAAAAGGGCTCTGTTTATGAATGATGTTGATTTTGAGATATGCATTGATTTTGCTAAGGAGCGAGCTCCTGTAGCAAAAATCAACAACAAGGACTAACAGAGCCTAAAATAACTGAAAATGTAATTAAAACACATCTTTTCCTACTAGTTTAGATGTTGTTCGTTTAATCAACGTCCACAAGGTTGCCTCTGCAACATCTTCTTCTGCTACAACGACTGCTTCCGTTAGTATTTCACCATCTTTTTCAACATACAACGTACCAACAGGGTCACCTTTTTTTACAGGGGCTGCAATCGGTTGTTCTAGTTCCAGCCTTTCTGTAATCCCTTCGACAGACTCCCCTTTTTTCATTAACAGAGATACATTTTCTTTAGCCAACACTGGGACGGTGGACAAAGATCCTTTACTAATTTTTACTTCTCCTAGTAAGTCTCCCCGTTCGTAACGCCTCTGCAGTTCATATTGGCTGTATGCATAGTCGAGCATCTCCGTTATTTGTCGGTTTCGTTCCTTTGGTGTAGGCGCACCCATAACAACAGCAATAACTCGCATACCATTTTTATTAGCAGTTGCTGTCAAGCAATACATGGCTTCCCTTGTGAAACCAGTTTTTAAACCATCTACACCGGGATAAAATTTCACTAGTTTGTTGGTATTCACAAGCCAAAACTTATCCTCTGTACCTTCCCTTAAATAATCTTCATACAAGCTAGTATATTTCGTAACCTCTTCATATTTTAATAACTCTTGTGCCATTAATGCTAAATCTTTTGAAGAAGAGTAGTGATTTTCCGCTGGAAGACCGTTTGAATTGACGAAATGTGTATTTTTTTAGTCCCAGCTCTTTTCCTTTCTCATTCATCAAGTTTACAAACTGCTCTTCAGAACCTGCAAGATGCTCAGCCATTGCCACCGATGCATCATTTCCAGATGCAATAGCAATGCCTTTCATCATTTCTTCCACTGTCATTTCTTCACCAGGCTCTAAGAAAATTTGCGATCCCCCCATGGAGGCAGCACGCTCACTCGTTCTTACTTTGTCATCCCACTTAATTTTCCCTGATTCAATGGCTTCCATAATTAAAAGCATCGTCATTACTTTCGTCATACTTGCGGCGGCAATTGTTCGTCGCTATTTTTCTCATAGAGTACTTGCCCTGTGTCTCTCTCCATTAATATGGCTGAAGTGGCTTGATCGGCAAGCTCTAGCTTACTTTCCTCAGCATAGGCAGACATGGCACCACCGAAAGTGTATAAACATATTAAAAAAACAATGAATGATCTTTTCAAATCTAATCCCTCCATTCTTTTTCTTTACCATTCTTCCCGAAAAGAGGGGGAATATACTATTCTTTGGGAGTCGCGGTAAAAAGAGTGGGCAGGAAGAAGAAACCCTTGAACCTCTCCAACTAAAACAAGCCCTCCGTTACAGTTATTCAACTGCAATGGAAGGCTCCATGGAAATAATCTCTAATCAACGATGCCATAAATTAACTTAGACTCTGTTTTTTCCTTACTGATGGCAAATGCATTTTTTACCTTATCAGCAATGACATTAACCTCTTCTGTATTGGAATGGAGGGTCGCGATAATATCACCTTTTTTTACCTTATCCCCTATTTTTTTGTGTAGTTCAATGCCTACAGCTAAATCAATAACAGACGTCTTTGTTGCACGGCCTGCTCCAAGCATCATTGCTGCAGTTCCGATTTGATCGGCTACAATCCCTGAAATATAACCATCTTCCTCCACAAAAATTTGATATTGATGGCTGGCTTGTGGTAATTTATCCAGATTATCAACAACAATAGGGTCTCCTTGTTGTGAAGCAATAAAGCGTTTAAAGTGCTCCAATGCTTTACCTGAAACTAACGCTTCTTTTAACATACTTCTTGCTTCCTCTAAGTTCTCCGCTTTTTTCGCAAGGACGGTCATATGGCTTCCTAACACTAGACATAATTCTGTTAAATCTTCTGGACCTTCCCCCTTAAGGGTCAAGATGGCTTCTTTAATTTCCAAAGCATTTCCTACAGCATACCCTAATGGCTGACTCATATCAGAAATAATCGCCGTTGTTTCTCTGCCAAGACTCCGTCCGATTTTTACCATTGCCTCAGCTAACTCTTTAGCTTTGTCTAATTCCTTCATGAAAGCACCTGCGCCAGTTTTTACATCTAAAACGATAGCATCTGCACCTGAGGCGATTTTCTTGCTCATAATGGAACTGGCAATGAGAGGGATGGAATTAACTGTCGCGGTCACATCCCGCAAACTATATAGTTTCTTGTCTGCTGGCGTTAAGTCTTCTGTTTGCCCTATAACTGCAACCTTGTTTTTGTTTACTAATTCAATAAATTTTTCGTTAGTTATCTCTACACTAAAACCTGAAATGGCTTCTAGTTTATCGATGGTTCCTCCCGTATGTCCAAGACCTCTTCCACTCATTTTCGCAACTGGAACCCCTATACTAGCAACCAATGGGGCCAATACTAATGTAGTAGTATCACCGACACCGCCTGTACTATGTTTATCCACTTTAACTCCTTCGATTGCAGATAAATCAATTGTTACTCCAGATTGAACAATGGCATTTGTTAAATATGCCGTCTCCTCCTCCGTCATATCCTGAAAGAAAACCGCCATTGCCCAAGCGCTCATTTGATATTCTGGAATTGTATCTTTCGTATACCCATCAATAATAAAATCAATTTCTTTTTTTGTTAAGGCTAAACCGTTTCGTTTTTTTTCAATTAAGTCAACCATTCGCATATTGTTATGCCCCCTCTTGAACTTTCCAAAGGTTATCGTCTACTTCCTTCAAGAGAGCTCTAACTAATCCTTTAAATTGTGGTTTCGCCCTAGCAGCAACCTCCATTACCTCTTCATGTGTAATCCCTTCAATGGTCTCTCCGATAGCCATATCTGTAATACATGAAATACCTAATATATTCATTCCCATATGTCTTGCAACAATTACTTCAGGAACCGTTGACATCCCAACCACATCGCCGCCTAATTTTCTTAGCATTATTAGCTCCGCTGCTGACATGTATGTAGGGCCACTTACACCGGCATAGACTCCCCTTTGTAACGGCAATCCTAGACTTTCCGCTATTTTCATAGCTTGGTCCTTTAAATGGGGAGTATAGGCGTGGCTCATATCAGGAAAGCGAGGTCCTAATTCCTCAATATTTGGACCTATTAGTGGATTTGCTCCCGTAAAATTAATGTGATCATTAATCAACATTAAATCCCCCGGTTTAAAAGCTTCATTCATCCCTCCACAAGCGTTTGTTACGATTAAACTCTCACATCCCAGCATTTTCATAACTCTCACTGGAAAAGTCACTTCGCCCATGCTGTACCCTTCATAATAATGAAACCTTCCCTGCATAGCTAAAACAGATTTCCCTTCAAGTCTACCCATGACCAACTGTCCCTTATGCCCTGCTACAGTCGATTGAGGAAAATGTGGGATTTCTCCATAGGGAATAATTACAGAATCCTCTATTTCATCTGCTAAATCACCTAGGCCTGATCCTAGAATCAATCCTATTTCAGGCCTGTCCTTTAGCTTCGATTGAATGTATTCCGTTGTTTCTTTTATTTTTTCAATCATTTCCCCCTACCTCCATTTTCTTTACAATCTCCTTAATAAATGTTAAAAATTGATTCCTTACCTTCTCTGTCGTTTCTATTACTTCGTCATGACTTAATGGTTGATCTAAAATTCCTGCTGCCATGTTTGAAATGCAAGACACCCCAAACACTTCCATATTACAATGTCTGGCCACAATCACTTCAGGTACGGTGGACATGCCGATAGCATCTGCACCTATCACCCTCAACATCCTGATCTCTGCAGGGGTTTCATAAGAAGGACCTGGATTTCCTGCATACACACCTTCCTGCAATTTAATTCCCTTTTCCTTTGCTACTTTTCTCCCTAGATCCAGCAACCTCCGTGAATAAGCATGAGACATATCCGGAAAACGAACTCCCTGCTCTTCATCATTGGGACCAATTAGCGGGTTTGTTCCAAAAAAATTAATCTGGTCTTTTATCATCATTAAATCACCTGCTTGAAAGGAAGTGTTAACTCCTCCAGCAGCATTTGTCACAATTACGGTTTCTACGCCAAGTCCCTTCATTACTCGTACTGGGAGAGTAACTAAATCCATTGGATAGCCCTCGTAATAATGGAACCTTCCTTGCATAGCAACAACTTGTTGTCCTTCCAACTCTCCAATAACCAATTGTCCCTTATGCCCAGTTACAGTGGACGTAGGGAACCCTGGAATTTTAGAGTAGCTTATTACTACATCGTTTGTAATTTCATCGGCTAACACACCTAAGCCTGAACCGAGTATAAGTCCTATCGTGGGTTTTGTTTCAATTTTTTCATTTATAAAGTTAACGGCGTTATTGATTTTTAGTTGATCCATAATGATCTTCCTCTCTATTCTAATTCTGCTAAAAAACTTTTCCCGTACTTTGGAAGGTCTACTTTAAAGTTATCTGCAATTGTAGCCCCAACATCTGCAAAGGTTGTTCGAATCCCTAATGATCGACCTGCTTTCATTAGTGGATTAAAAACAAGAAGGGGAACATATTCTCTCGTATGGTCTGTGCCGTGGTGAGTAGGGTCATTACCATGGTCAGCAGTTACGATTAATAAATCTTTATCTCCCATTAACGTAAAAACCTCTCCCAATCTCTGGTCAAACTCTTCTAACGCTTTTCCATAGCCTATTGGATCTCGTCGATGTCCAAACAATGCATCAAAGTCCACTAGATTCAGAAAACTTAATCCAGTGAAATCCATCTTAAATGTATCTTCCAACCTATCCATGCCATCTAAGTTAGAAGTAGTTCTCAACGATTGTGTTATTCCTTCTCCATCAAATATATCCGAGATCTTTCCGATACCAATTGAATCAAGATCATTATCTTTCAGTTCATTCATTACTGTCCTATCAAATGGCTTTAGTGCATAGTCATGACGGTTGGTTGTTCTTTTCCAATTTCCTTGAGTACCAATAAATGGTCTTGCAATCACCCTACCTACCATATACTTTTCTTCCAAAGTTAATTCTCTGGCGATTTCACATATTTTATATAATTCTTCTATAGGAACAATTTCTTCATGTGCAGCGATTTGGAGTACAGAATCAGCTGATGTATAAACGATAATATCTCCTGATTTTACATGCCGAGCACCTAATTCGTCTAATATTTCCGTACCGGAAGCAGGTTTATTGCCAATAATATTTCTTCCAGTACGTTTCGTTATTTCATTTAAAAGTTCTTGAGGAAATCCTTGTGGGAATGTTCGGAATGGTTGATCAATATATAGCCCCATTAACTCCCAATGACCAGTCATTGTATCTTTGCCAACAGATGCTTCTGCCATTTTTCCAAAATATCCTAAGGGTGTCTCGACCTGACTCATTCCTCGATAATCTTTGATGTGGCCTAAACCAATTCTATCTAAGTTTGGCAAACTCAGACCATTCATTTTAATAGCGATATGACCTAACGTATCTGCTCCCTGGTCATTAAAATCTTTCGCATCAGGGCTTCCCCGATACCAACGGAATCCATTACAATTAAGAAAATCCGGTCAAACCTAAATTTTTCTCTACTCATTTTTCAATACCTCCTCGACTTCATGGCTATTATAATCTCGCTGAAACACCTTGTGTTAATTTGTGTTAATATATCCATCTTTTATTAAGGGTGTTCAATATTAAGTAGAAACATGTTTATAAAGAATAAGAATTCCTTTGTTTATATCATAAACAAGCAGTCTGAGGTCTGACAACATAATCAATAAAAAAACTCACTCGTTATGCTCTCGGGTGAAACTTCGAGTAAGTTTCCTTTAGTCTAACTTTTGGCTGTTGTAAGTAAACTAATGTATTCATCAGATTCGCATGTCCCAACAATTCAGAGACAATTCTAACGTCTGCACCATTCTCCAGCATATGGGCCGCAAAGGAATTTCTTATTACTTGTGGAGTTATTGTTTTATGTATGTCAGCTTCTTTTGCAATCTGCTTAAGCACCTTCCAGAAACCTTGCCTAGAAAGCATTGCCCCATGACGGTTTACAAAAAGAAAATTGTGTCCTTCCTTTAATAACTTTGGTCTCCCTTTTTCAAGGTACTCCTTTAAGGCCAACTTAGCAGTAACACCTATGGGAATTACCCTTTCTTTTTTGTTTTCCCCCTCTACACTGAATAAACCCAAAGGCAATTTGAACATCTTCTACCTTCAAATTGCAAAGTTCACTTACTTTTAGCCCTGTAGCGTACAGAACTTCCAGCATCGCTTTATTACGGTAATTTAAAAATTGATTATTTACATTCACTGATAATAAGCAATCCACTTCTTCTATGGATAAAATTTCTGGCAATTCCCTTTTAAATGCAGGTCCTGTTACATCCCTAGCAGGATCTTTTTCTAATAGTTTATTTGTCATTAAAAAATAATGAAAAGATCGTATTGCAGACAACGCCCTAGATATACTAGTACCTGCACGTTTTAGCTCCTTTAGATATATTAAATAATTTTTCACGTGTATTCGCGTAACCTCTTGAATTTTGGTAATGTTTTCTGATTTCTCAAGGTAGAGAAGATAGTTGGTTAGATCCTTTTCATAGGCTTGTTTTGTCTTTAGAGACGCATTTTTTTTCTGTATCTAAATAGTCTAAAAACTGCTGGAGCAATTTAAGCAATATTGGCACCTACCTTTCATCAAAAAATGATACCAACTACTCTCCATACAATAAAAACAATCTTAACCTATCTATGATGAATCAATAGAATTGTAATTTTCTAAATGAACCACTTTAACTGCCCTTCCTTTAGGTTCATCGTATCTATGATAATTGTTATACTCTTCGCTTACCCATAGAATACCATAATAAAAAACAAGCGTGCACCCCACAAACAAGAAAAATACCCATATAGCTTCAAAAAGTGTCCCTATTCTCCTCATCTTTTAACTACTCCTTTTCTGTGCCGTCATTAAAGAATATGACAGAGAGGACGAGTTCTATACCTTTCATGGAGAAAAAACACCATAATTTACTAATAAGACTGCCTTTGTTTATATTTTTTGAGTATCCCTTTAGCTCAGAATCATAATAAATTCATAAAATGGTGACGTGTTGATGAGATCTTCTCGAACTCAACAACACATTAACTCAAAAATAAAAAGTTAATTCTGAGCAGAAAGAATACCCATATATTTTTTAGGTAAAATGAAAAAACCTTACTAAGAGATAGCAAGGTAAAGAGCATTTATTCACTTTTATCACGGCAACGGTAACATACACCGTGAAATGTGAGGCGGTGGTCTTTAATATAAAAGTTCCATTCTTTTTCTACTATTTTTTCTACCTCTCCCAATAAGTCCTCTTGAATTTCATCAACGGAACCACACTCAATACAAACTAAGTGGTGATGGAAATGGGCTGCTCCTTCTTGTCGTAAATCATAACGGGAAACTCCGTCACCAAAGTTTATTTTGTCCACTACTTTTAGTTCACTTAACAGTTCTAAAGTACGGTAAACAGTTGCCAAACCAATTTCGGGTGACTTTTCCTTTACCAGCATGTACACATCTTCTGCACTTAAATGATCTTCTTCGTGTTCTAGCAACACCCGCACCGTAGCTTCACGCTGAGGTGTTAATTTATAGCTTTGAGAATGCAATTGCTTTTTTTATTCTCTCAATTCTCTGCTCCATTTTTAAATCCCCCCAAAAAGCCATCTCCACGTTTATTATACTCCTTGAGAAAAAATGGTGTCAAACGAGAATTGTTTTAAAATAGTTATAATACTTATTATTTATTTATAATTATTATTACTTAACTAATCCAACTAAATACAGCACGCATTACTGTAGGAGAAACATACGCTTCGTAAGCAGAAACGACAGCGATGAATATACTAATAATTAATAGAAAAAAGCAATAAGATAGGAAATATTGGAATATTGGTTCATATCCTCTTCTTGATATTTGCCTCCAGATCCTAATGGAGAAAGATGTTGCAACAGTGGCTACAGTAATGAAAACGGGTATTAAAATAATGTTCTGTGGGAGAATTGTTGCAAATGACAGGAGAAACCCGTCAAACCCCATTTGATTAACTAAAAATCCAACTGTGAAGCCCACTACTATTCCTTTTATAAATAAAAGTATAAATATAATAGGTAACCCAATGACAGAAAGACCTAAAACCCACATTAACCCAATGTATTTACTGTAGTGGGAAAAGCTCTGGGTGAACATTGCCGAGGAACTTGCAAACTCGCCTTCCTTAACTTGTCCAAAAAACAGAGACAAATAAGCATACAAATCGTTTTTCTGAGAAAAACTTAAGCTGTTTACAATAACTGCACCAAAGACTACTCCCATGCATAGCAGTACGATTGTAAACATATAAATAGCTTTATGCTCCTCTATGTGGTCTAGCAATAACCTCTTTATACCCATACGCTTCATAGAACTTCGCCTCATTTCTTGTATTTCTCCTTCTATCAAAGCCTATGAATCTATAAAAGAATGTATGCCAATTTTAATAGAGTTGCTTATTTAATTTTTCCGTATTTGCCTCCGCCGCCTATTTCAACAGTAAGGTGCCCGTCCCTAATGGCTAATATTTGATCAGCTATCTTTTCATGTACAACTTTCTTTAAAAAGTCCTTAGGAACCTTATGTATCACAGCCATCTCAGAATGGAACATACTTTGTAACCTACTTAATGTTTTCGGTCCCAAACCTGGAATAAACTCTAATGGTACTTGATGCAAATATGGTGGCCTCTTTTTTTAAAGGTCCTGTTGAGGAAAGTCTTTCTTGCTGAATCTGGGAAAGTTCAGTTATTCTTTCTTTAACTCCTTTTATTATTTCGCTATGTCCACAGGAGCATTTTTCACCAGTAATAGGGAAGAGACAACGACTGCAAACGGTTTGATAATATTTACCTAATTTGGGATGTAGACCGACATTTTTATTTATTTCCCTCCCATCCATTCCCTTTAATGCCTTGGCTATTTCCAGAAAATCTGGATTTTTTACTGTTATAATCTGATGTTCCCTGCCGATTTTCCCTACTGAATGGGCATCTGAATTTGTGATAAATGGAAATGCATTCAGTTCAGGAAGTAGAACTGCCATTTCCGTATCAGCACTTAAGCCTAGTTCCACTGCATCAATTTTCTCAAAATCAAAGACTTCATTTACTGAGTTTACTACTCCTTTTCCATATAAACTCTTAAACGGAGTAAATACATGGGCAGGAATAAACCATCCTAATAATTCCTTCGTAATTGTTTGCAGCTCTCTTCCAGTTGCATAAATGCGCTGGGAACTAAGATGTATATTTTTCATACGAATACTACACCAATTACTGAACTGTTCCATCATTTCCAAAGTGGGAAAAAAACAAAGGACATGAATAGGACCTTTACAATTGTCATCAAAGACCTCTATTTCAGAACCTGGAATGATGGTCAACTCATTCATATATTTTAATCCACCGTTTGGTTGCTCCTGGATAACTCTAGCTGTTAATAGATCTTTTAACTCCCGAAGTACTTCAGGAGATTGTGCGTCAATAATCCCAATGATGTTGAGCCCTTTTCTTTCCACAGCCTCCTGGATGACTGCTTGTAAAGTCATCCCTTTCGAGGCCGTTATTTTTACGGGACGACCCTTGTTGGTCCTCCCTATGTGTATATGTAAATCCATAAAGAACTGCTTGAACTCTCCCACCGTATCCACCCTACTTTAATTTATTGAGAAGTTGCAAATATTGTACTGCTATGATTGTCTTTGCATCATGGATAACTTGGTCTTCGATTAATTGCGTTGCTTCATTTATCGTTACATGGAAAGCTTCTACAAATTCATCTTCATCCATATTCAAACTACCTTCTGAAAGTTCCTCTGCCAAAAATAAATAAATTAACTCATCTGCAAACCCTGGACTCGTATAAAAGGAGCCTAATGACGTCCATTTACGTGCCAAAACCCCTGTCTCCTCTTCCAGTTCTCGTTTTGCACAACTCAAAGGTTCCTCTCCCTTCTCCAGCTTTCCAGCAGGGATCTCCGCAATAACTTTTTCTAGCGGCTTTCGAAACTGATTCACAAGAATCAGTTTATTTTCTTCTGTGACCGCAATAACTGCAACGGCCCCTGGATGACTAACGATCTCCCGTTTACTAGTCTCCCCATTTGGAAGTTGTACATCATGTATTGCTAAATCAATTATTTTCCCTTCGTAAACCGCTTCCTTTTTTATTGTTTTCTCTGAAAATTTATCCATTTTCATTCCTCCTGTTCTTTACACTTGGAAACAATCATATGGATAAGCATACCAAAGTATCTGTTCATTTTCACGAGGAGGAAAGAAGGATGAAAGTATATATGAGAGAAAATGGCATTATTATCTCCGGCAAAGCCTGGGAAATAAGAGAGTACTTAAAACAACAAATGAAAAAATATCAGACATTAAAAGAATGGTCACAGTCATCTAAATACCATTGGACTGCTGCTGATACACCTAAAAAGAATAAAGGGTCTTTGTCAATTGTTCGTCCCATTGTCGTAATTGGAAAAGGAGAACAACCTTGAACCTTTGATAATAGAGGAAAAAGAAGCTCCTCATTCACCTTTCTAATTTCCACATGTTCCTTTGCCTTTAAGCTTTCCATGTCATTTTGAATCCATGGGTCTGAATACTTGCCTGTTGGGACAGGCATTATACTTTTCGTCAATGTTAGTTCCCCCAAAGGTGTGATGGTGTGATGGCTAATTCCTTGGTGACGCTCCCGACCATCCGCTTGGGACATCCTTGGAATCCAAACGGGCTTCCCCCCTAACGCACCGACCATATTAGCCCAATTGGATTGGGCTAAACTTGTAAAACCATAATACGTGTTGCTGCCTGTTACTCCAGGACCTTGTGAAATTAAAACCATGCCACCGCTATTTGTCTCAATAATATACTGTAATGCTGAAACGATGTTGATTGCTTCTAACTGTCCCCCAAAGGATTGTCCAGTCGTTATTGAAATAAATTGAGATTGTTTTTTTAAATAACTTAAATGTCTACTCATTTGAAGGGGTAATGACGCTTCATCACTGAAGATTACCGTAAGGGGAATTGGCTCCTCCATTTGCTGAAGGAGAAACCAGATTATTGGTATCATACTATGGAGTTCACACAAAAGGATTTTCTTTCCATCTAAGGAAAACTTCTTTTGAAATAAAGAATGGTAGCTACTTTCTGGTGCTTCTACAGATAAAACACTGTGCTGATCACTTAAATATCTCCCTTTCATGATATGTCCGTGTCTTTTTTCCTTCCATAAGCTTGCTTCTTCTGTGATAACGGCACGGACAATATCCCAACCGCCTGTGCCAAGTCCCAGTGCCGTAGCAGTTGTATTTACTATAACCCAATCTCCAATTGAAATAGTTGGATGAAGACTACGGTAAACAACAGCTCTCCTAGAACCACCATTCGTTTCTATCCAGATAGCATCTTCCGATTGTTCTAATATCTTTACGATTTTTACTTTTTCTTGTGTAAGCATCCTTTCACCCCCATATCTTCAAATGTATTCTTTACAGAAAAGGGAAATGACCAAAGTATTTGTAGGATTATGCATTGGTTGTTACTATTAATAAAAGGGCATTTAGGAGTGAAGCTTTGTGAGAAAAAACAAGTTAGGGCATTCAGATTTATATTTATCTGAAATCGGCTTTGGTTGTATGTCTTTAGGTATAGACCAAAAAGAAAATGAACGAATGATTCATGAAGCAATAGACCGCGGGGTTAATTTTTTCGATACAGCAGATTTATATGACAAAGGGTGGAATGAATCTTCTTTAGGAAAAGCATTATTAGGTAAACGAGACAAGGTAATTATTGCGACCAAAGGAGGTAACCAATGGGAAGATGATGGTACTAGTTGGAAGTGGAATCCTTCCAAAAACTATTTAAAGGGTGCTGTTAAAAAATCGTTGTTACGATTAAACACAGATTATCTTGATTTGTACCAACTACATGGTGGAACCATAGATGACCCTATGGACGAAACAATTGAAGCCTTCGAGGAAATGGTTAAGGAGGGAGTTATACGCTATTATGGCATTTCCTCCATCCGCCCGAATGTTATAAAGGCATACTTAGAAAATTCAAATATAACAAGTATTATGATGCAGTACAGTCTATTGGACAGAAGACCGGAAGAGTGGTTTGATATCATTTCCGACCATAACGCTTCCGTAATCGCAAGGGGGCCCTTAGCAAAAGGGTTATTGACAGACAATCATGAACAAAAGAGTTCTGAAAAGGGGTATTTAGATTATACCCAATCAGAACTTCAACAATTAATTCATGAGTTCATCGCTTTAAGTAATGAACAAAACCTATCCAAACAGCAACTTGCTTTAGGGTTTGTCTCTGCAGACCCAGTCGTAGCAACCACCATTCCAGGTGCCAGTAGACTAGAACAATTAATGGAAAATCTGGCTACAGCAAACCACTTACCATTAAGTGATGAATTAATTGCAAGGCTAAAAGAAATCACCAAATTAGCTAGATATAAACAACATAGATGAAGGTACAACTACAGAAAACAGCCCCCATTTAAATAGTTCGACAGGGGCTGTTTTAATTTAATTCATCATTATCATTAATTATCCATAGGAAATACTATTTAACCTTTTACGTATTGAGCCTGTGCTTCATTAATAAAGCGTTCCAACATATCATAATTAATATAGCCTTGATGTCTTTTTATAATACGTCCATCAGGATCAAGAATAAATGTCATGGGAATAGCCATAATCTGATAACCCATACCCACTTCTCCCCGCTCATCCATCATTGTTAAGAAGGGAATCTGAAATTCTTCAATAAACTGGGCAATTACTTCTCCATTACGTTCCTGTGTTGTCATATTTAACCCGACAACTTGAACATTGTCATCCTTGTAGTCCTCATAAAATTGTATTAAGTAAGGCATCTCTTCCCGGCACGGGGGACACCACGATGCCCACATATTAAGTACAACAAAGCTACCTTGAAAATCTGATAGACTTTTTGTTTTTTCCTCAGAAAAAACAGGCAGTGTAAAATTAATTGCTAAATCCCCTTCTTGAATCCCTCTTGGATCCGTAGCGTTGGAAGCTATCCGATCAATTTGCTGACCATCATTACTAAACTGATTTAACGGATTGCCTTTCGTTTCTGATTGTAATGCTATGAAAGAATAAGCAGCAATTCCAATTGCAGCTAATAAGATAACAATGCTTGTAAGTCGACTTCCCCTCATCATTCAACCCCCCATCTCCATTTAGTATAAAGGGTTTTCGAGGAAAGGGAATCGATTTACAAAAATGTCATAATGTTTTCAAGAGTTGTGAAGCTGCTATAGAAAATTGGTATCCCTTTTTCTCAGAATGAGGTCCTTATATAAGTATTGAAGTGTTGATGAGATAGAAGCGAACGAGACTCCTCGAAAATGCTCACTCATTTTCTTCGTGCGTGGGCTATGTCGAGGAAGCATCTCAAAGTCCTGCGGGAAAAGCAACAAGGGTTTTTCTTGCGACGAGTAATCGCAGGAGCAGCTAAGAGCATATACATCATGAATATGCTACGATTTGTCTCGACGAAGGCAGAGACAGAAGACCCCGCAGGGAAAAAGAGTGGCAATGGCTTCGCTCGTTGCTCGTCAGATTTGAGAAGTACACTCAAATCTGACATTAAACCTGCAACGGTACGCACATTGCTACGGCTACTGAAACGGCGAAGAACGCGCCTTTTTCAGTTCCCTCCGAGGAGGCTGAGGCGTTGCCCGCGGAAAGCGAGTTCGAGAAGATCTCATCAACACGTCACCATTTTGATTAAGTAATAATGATTCTGAGATAGTGGGAATCTCATTAGAAAAATATATTTCCAACCTCATAAAAAACTTGATAGAATGAGTAAGTTTGAAAAAAATACAATAAAGGGGAATTTTTCTATCCTATAACATAAATATAATTTGAGACTTGTCTATAAAGAAAGGAAGGTTTATGTGACTTTAATAGAAGCGATTATTTTTGGTATTGTTCAGGGAATTACCGAATTTTTACCCGTATCAAGTACAGCTCACATTGTCATTACCCAACTTATTTTTGGTTACACTTTTCCAGGGTTGTCCTTCGAAATCTTTTTGCACCTTGCTTCTGTCCTTGCCGTGATGATTTATTTTTGGCGGGATTTAATGAATGTAATAACTGGTTTTTTTCGATATCTCCTAAAGAAAAGCCAAGATGACCGTACACAATTTTTCTTTGGTGTATACATATTAATTGCTACAGCCATAACAGGAGGTTTAGGGAAGTTATTAACAGACATGACTGCCGATTCCATTAAAACACCCCCTTTTATTGCTGGAGCATTAGTCATAACGGGGCTTTCCTTAATTTTTATTGAAAGGTTTCATCGTGTAGGCAATAAAACAGAAGAAACGATGACCTTTTGGGATTCCATTATGGTTGGTTTAGGACAAACACTTGCCGTCATACCAGGGGTGTCCCGCTCTGGTGCAACCCTCGTTGTGGCATTACTTTCCGGGTTAAACCGGGAGACTGCTGTCCGGTACTCATTCCTTTTGGCCATTCCGGTCATTCTTGGTTCAACTGTCTTGGCTTTGGATGATTTTTCCATGAGCATGGTTGATTACATCGGACCATTTAATTTATTCGTATCCTTTGTTGTGACGTTTATCTTTTCCTTAATAGGTATTGTCTGGTTAATAAGTTTCTTAAAGAAAAGTAAACTCATTTATTTTGCCCTCTATTGCTTCGTTGTAGCGATTTTAGTTTTGGTGTTAATCGACCCATCAACAGTAATGGATATTGAATAAACTTTAATGAAATTGTTGGAAAAAGAAGGTGACTCTTAGGCTGATTTTGGCCGTAGGGTCACCTTCTTCATATTTTTCATCTATGTAACAAATCTCTTCGAGTAATTTACTAGGTTGACATTCTCTGCTAAAATAATGAACGATGATTGAATAAATTACGAGAGTTTTTAATAGATTATATTTAGGAGAGCTATTATGCAGACAACTAGAAAATTTATCGGGAAAGACTTACTCGGATTTGGCTTGCTGATCGTGTTTTTAATCCTTTTTCTAATTAGTGATCAGTTAAACGAAAGTGAACGACTAAATAATATTTCCAGTAATTGGATTAATGCAAATACAATCTTTTTAAGTATTGTGTTAGAGGCAATACCGTTTATCTTACTTGGTGTATTTGTTTCTTCACTTATACAAGTGTATGTTTCGGAAGAAACGATTCAACGATTCCTGCCAAAAAATGCTATTGCTGCATTACTACCTGCTGCAATGCTTGGGGCTATTTTACCTTTTTGTGAATGTGCGATTGTACCTGTCGTTAGGCGCCTCATAAAAAAAGGAATGCCGCTCCATGTAGGAGTTGTCTTCTTAGTAGCTGCACCCATCCTAAACCCAATTGTGTTTGCTTCTACTTTCTATGCATTTCGCAGTGAACCGACCAATACAATTCTCTACTCCCGAATGGGATTAGCCTTTGTTTTGTCAATTATAATTGGAGCCATCCTTTATACTATGTTTAAAAATAACACACAACAATTAAGGGGAGAGAGTCATGTTCATATTCATGTTCATGAACACTCCATTAAAACTGGATTTTTTCCGCGAATGAAACAAACCTTTTATCATTCTGTAGACGAGTTTTTCTTAATGGGTAAATATTTAATTTTGGGGGCATTTATCGCTGCCCTATTCCAAACGTTCCTAGACCGTTCTATTCTAACTGCAATAGGGTCTAATGATTATTCATCTACTGTTGTGATGATGGTTTTTGCCTATTTATTATCCTTATGTTCTGAGGCAGATGCTTTTGTAGCTTCTTCCTTTGGAAATCAATTTACTGATATGTCATTAGTGGCCTTTCTAGTATACGGGCCAATGCTAGATTTAAAGAATACATTCATGCTGTTTGCCTTCTTTAAAGCTAGATTTGTTATTGCCTTTATGATAACTGTAACGTTGGTCGTTTTCACAGGCGTACTCGTATTATTTGGAGTTATCTTATAAATTTTAGAAGGAGGGGGTTTCTATGAAAAAGCCCTATGATCATTCTTTTCACGCCTATATCCAAGGCATTATTTTGATTGGGTTTGCCCTATTAATGCTTTGGTTAGTCTTATCTGGGAATATCGTGTTTTATATTGCCCCATTGATGATGCCTTTTATTTATTTTGCCATGATTACATTTTTTGTTCTCGGGATTATGCAAATTTTTCGCAGTACGTCTAAAGAAGACGACGAGCACCAAAACTGTGGCTGTGAGCATGACCACCAAATTAAAGGGCCTCCATGGGTGAAAGTTTTGATATACAGCATATTTATCTTACCGATTGTCTTCGGTTTCGTCCTACCAGATAGGATGTTAAATAGTGAAGCTGCTGCCAACCGTGGAGTTCAATACGGTTCTGGATTAAATGTTAATGCTGTACCGAATGAAGACAAAAATAATGAAGAAGTTAATGAAACAAGTGAAAGCAACTTATCCCGCGCAGAAGCATTTCTTGACGATCCAGATGAGTACTATGCCAGCTTAGGGCAGTATGACGATGACGATATTGAACACTTTCAAATCGAGGACTTTTATGATCAAGACTGGTTTAATGAGTTTTATGATGAACTGGCCGACGAGCTAGAAGGGGAAGACGTCATTACAGTGACAGAAGAGAATTATTTGGATATTATGACTGTATTAGATTTATATTTAGACCGTTTCGTGGGGAAAGAACTTGAAATTATTGGTTTTGCCTTCCGTGAACCAGATTTTGAGGATCACCAACTAGTCATTGCCCGTTTCGCTATGACTTGCTGTACGGCAGACGTTGGTGTTTACGGTACATTAATAGAGTCAGAAGATGCACACCTATTCGATAACGATACTTGGCTGTACGCAAAAGGAACTATTACGAAAGGAACCTATCATGACTTCGTCCTTCCAATTATTGTGGATGCGTATTTAGTAGAGGTTGATCAACCTGATACACCATACGTTTATCCAAGTTGGAATCGATAAGAAAATATACAGCTACAGCTATCTTAGCCTACGTCGCTGCTACGGAATATACCATTGGGTTCGTATTAATGGGAGTTTTCTTCGGTGCTTATTGGTTAAGGGATGTTCGTGAAACCAATGATGAAAAGGCTAAAACAAAAGTAGTAGCCTAAAGACTGCTTTGTTGGAGTCCCGACTTTCAGGGACTCCAATCGGCAATAGAGCGTCTTTTAGCAAAAACCAATACTAATAGTTAATGTATTTTTTAAATAGAATCATTATCTTTCCACTAATGCAAAGCTAATGTTCGTAAATCATTTTTCTTGTCATTCCTCCATCTACCACAAGATTTTCACCATTAATAAAATCATTTTCTTCATCACTTAAAAAAAGGCATGCCCTTACTATATCTTCTGGTCTCCCGACTCTACAAGAAAAATGCTGGCTATGGTCAACAGAGCGTAAATTCTCATAATTTCCCGTTTCAATCCAACCGGGACTTATTGCGTTAACCCGGATTTTTTTCGGAGCTAAACTGGCAGCCAATGCATGGGTGATGGCAACAATTCCACCTTTCGATGCTGCATAGGCTTCCGAATGGGGCTCTGACATAGTTGCCCTCGTGGAAGCAATGTTAATAATCGCTCCCCCTTCTGTCATGAACATTGAACTATGCTTTGAGAATAAAAACACACTGCTTAAATTCGTATGTATTACTTTCTCCCATTGTTCAAACGTCAATTCTTCCAAAGGAATAAACGTAGAAATGCCCGTATTATTGATGAGAATATCTAGTTTATTTTGCTCCTTTTTCACCTTGCCCACTACCTGTAGAACATCCTCTTCCTTTCCTACATCCCCTTCCACAAATGACACCTTTAAGCCTTTTTCTTTAAGCTGTTTCTCCAGATCTTCCCCTCTAGCTCTGTCAATATCGACAAAATAAACAAATGCCCCTTTCGTTGCATAAGCTATTGCTAGAGCTTTTCCAATTCCGTTCGCTGCACCTGTTATCAACACTATTTTATTGGACATTTTGCTCAATTACTTTCACCCCTTAAAACTATTTATTGTTTTTTTCGTGAGACTGCATGATTAACTTGGTGGTTATTTTGGCCGATTCTAAAATAGGTGGAATTCCGGTTCCAGGGTGTGTCCCCCCCACCAACGAGCCATAAATGACGGATCTCTTCAAAGTCATTATGGGGACGGAAATATAAGAGCTGTGATAAGTAATGGGAAAGACTAAAGTTAGCTCCTTCGTAAATAAAATGATTCTGTTCCCAATCGAAAGGAGTAATGATCTTCTCCACTTCTAATTCATTTTGCAATCCCACTATTCCAGTTTGTTTCTCAATAATAGACCATATCAACTGACGAAACGAATCTTTCTCCTGATTCCAGTCGATGTTGCTACAATTATTCGGTACAGGGACTAATATGTAAAGGGTGCTTTTCCCTTTTGGAGCCAATGTCTCGTCTGTCACAGAAGCATGTTGCATATATATGGAAGGTTCCTTTGGTACTTCCATTGTTTGCGAAATTTCTACCATATTTTTTCTAAGATTAGGTGAAAAAAAATAATTATGGTGTCCCAACGGCAGTTCTCTATTTAAACCGGCATAAATCATAAAGGTAGAACAAGAATGTTTTTTCTTTGCCAACTGGCTATCTTTGTACTTCGCTCGCTTTTCCTCGATTAATAAAGTCATCATTCCATAAGCAAAATCAGCATTCATAATTACTTCATCGCCATAAATTTTCTCTCCATTATCTAGTTCCACACCGTATGCTTGTTTCCCTTCAACTAAAATTTTGTTTACTCCGCAGTTCACATGGACTTCACCACCCCATTCTGCAATTACATCTGCCATTGCTTTTGTAATCTGATTGACCCCACCAACGGGATGATAAATACCAAACTCGTGCTCTAAAAATGGTAAAATACTAAAAAGCCCAGGGCATTCCCAAGGCGACATTCCTAAGTATTTTGCATGAAAGGAAAATGCGTACCTTAATGGCTCTGCATGAAAGTACCTGGAAACCACTTCATATAAACTTCTTCCCATTTCTATTTCTGGTAACGCACGAAAGCTTCGCCACCTCATATAGTCCGAGAGGGTGTCATGCTTGTTTTCTAAAATAGGTAACAATCTATTCAGTTTTTTACGATTGTCTCTCATAAACTTTTGAAATTGCTTTCCCTCTCCAGGGAATTGTTCCTCAATTTGCCTTTCTAGCTCAACTTCTCCTTTTTTAGGCTGAAAAATAAAGTCTTTAAAATATAACGTATACAAAGGGTCAATTTCCTTTAAGTTAACATAGTCACATAAACGTCTAGAAGCAGACTTAAAGATATCTTGCAATACATGGGGCATGGTAAGGATGGTAGGGCCTAAATCGAAGGTGAATGCTCCTAACGAGAAAGAAGAGGTCCTCCCACCAATATATGGCTGTTTCTCAAATAACTTGACGTTATACCCTTCAGCTGCAAGGAGCATCCCTGCGGCTAATCCACCAGGCCCCCCTCCAATAATAATGATCTTTTTCATGGCCAAAGCTCCCAATTCGTAATTAAAATCTATTTTTTAGTATGTTTCTTTCATTACCATATATAAGCTACCCTTAATTAGGAGGTAAAAAAAGCTGGCTTCATTAGAGACTGCTGCAAAACTCGAAAAGTTAAATTGCAATGGCTTCGCTCGTTGCGCGCCATAGTAGGCTTTCAAAAGATTGCAACGGCTTCGCGCATTGCTTAGAGGGACTGAAAAAGTGGAAAACACACTTTTTCAGAGCCCTCCTTCATTATCCACGCCTTTTATCTTTATTTTTCTAGTTTCACACCATACTCTTTCAACCAAATATGAACCTGAATCAAGTGAGCCATAAGTTGAGGTCCTGTCATTAATTGCCCGAAATAAGGACGTTTAAAGGAGGCTCCCTCTGTCTCTACTAACCGGTTTAGGGAATTTCGTTCAAACATCTCAAATAAGGGCGAATCATTGTCCTTTATAATTTTTCCAAGTCCTTCTGTTACTAGCTTCGTATAAACAGGGTGATGGTCTTCGGATAAGGACTTTTTTTGCGGTAAAGAATTTCGTGAGGCAGTAGACCTTCCAATGCCTTCCGTAAAATTCCCTTTTCACGCCCCTCATGCATCTTCATTTCCCATGGAATGTTCCAAACATACTCTACTAACCTATGGTCTGCAAAGGGAACCCTTACTTCTAGACTAGCCGCCATACTCATACGATCTTTTCTATCTAAAAGGGTAGTCATAAACCAAATCATGTTCACATAAAATAACTCTCTCCGTTTCTTATCTATCCCCTTTTCTCCATCTAATTGGGGAACCTCTTTTATGGTTTCTCGATACATATTCTCCACATAATCCGTCAATTGGAGACGGTCCCTATAGCTTGCTTTTAGTAGGGATTGCCTTTCCGTGACAGAACTCATCCAAGGAAATGTAGGCTGGTTCATCATCTTCTCATCATGGAACCAAGGATATCCGCCAAAAATTTCATCCGCACATTCTCCAGAAAGCCCTACTGTTACGTCCTTTTTAATTTCTCTACAAAACCACAATAAAGAAGAATCAATATCCGCCATACCAGGAAGATCCCGTGCTAAAACTGCCTCCCTTAAGTACTCATATAAATCTTCATTCGTTATAACACAAGGGTGGTGCTCCGTTTGGAACGCCTTTTGCATCTTTTCAATCCATGGGCCATCAGAATTTGGCTGAAACTTGCTAGCTTTAAAATATTGGTCATTCTCTTCATAATCAATTGAATATGTTTTTAATGTTTCCCTTCCTTGTTCTTTAAAATAGTTGGATGCTGCCGCAGTAATGGCACTGGAATCGACACCACCAGAGAGAAATGTACATACAGGAACATCAGCAACAAGCTGCCTCTCAACCGTATCCACAAATAAATTGCGAACATTTCTTGCCGTTTCCTCAAGGGAGTCTTTATGTTCTTTACTTTGTACCTGCCAGTATCGTTTCACTTTCACCCCGTCTTTAGAAACACGCATCCAGTGGGCTGGACGTAGTTCCTCCATTCCTTTGTATACGCCGTGACCAGGTGTTCTCGAAGGACTTAATCCAAGTATTTCCCGCAAACCGTCGTCATTGATGACTGTCTCCACCTCTGGATGATTTAAGATGGCCTTCATTTCTGATGCGAATAAAATTCCTTCTTCGTGTTTATAAATAAACAAAGGTTTGACCCCTAGACGGTCTCTCCCTATGAATAATTGCTCCTTTTCCCCATCCCATATAGCAAAAGCATAAATTCCATTTAGTTTTGTTACACAATCTTCTCGCCAATGGATATAGGCTGTCACTAATACTTCCGTATCTGAATGAGATTGAAAAGAATATCCTGCTTGCAGCAGTTCTTTTCGAATATCCTCCGTATTATATAATTCCCCGTTATAGCAAACAGTAAATTCCTTTCCTCGGTGGTGTCTCACCATTGGCTGTGCTCCACCTTTAGGGTCAACTACAATTAGGCGAGTGTGCCCGAAAACAACGTAATTATTTCCCCATGTATTTAGGTCATCAGGGCCCCTTAGTTGCAACGTTTCAGCCATATTTTTCAATGTATTTGTCTCATTTGCTAAAGGACGATGAAAATCAACCCACCCAGTGATTCCACACATAAGAATATCTCCTTCTTTCTTTAAATTCGTTTCTTTATCATACTCCTTACATGCTATTCATGGACCGTTGTCCAATGTACCAAATACCTATCTAAATAATGGGCTTCAGCAAAAAAAGTCTGTCAGAAATTCTGACAGACTTTTTGCTAAACTTTTGTTACTTTTTTTTAAGCTCTGTTATCGTTTAATGTTGAATTTCGCTTCAGGAGCTCGCTTTCCGCGGGCAACGCCTCAGCCTCCTCGGAGACTACTGAAAAAGGCACGCTCTTCGCCGTTTCAGTAGACGTAGCAATGTGCATAGCCGTTGCATGTTTTTGATGTCAGCTTTGAGTGCTCTTCTCAAAGCTGACGTGCAACGAGCGAAGCCATTGCCACTCTTTTTCCCTGCGGGGTCTTCTGTCTCTTCCTTCGTCGAGACAAATCGAAGCTTACTCAGAGCGACATCGCGAGCGATGCCTCTTGAAGTAAACGCTCTTAGCTGCTCCTGCGATTACTCGTCGCAAGAAAAACCCTTGTTGCTTTTCCCGCAGGACTTTGAGATGCTTCGTGGGGGAATCCCACGCACGAAGAAAATGCGTTAGCACTCTTTACCTGCGACGAGCAAACGGAGTGGCGCAGGAGCATTTTCGAGGAGTCTCGCTCCTTTCGCTCAAATCAAGGCCTATTCAAATTCAACACCAGCTACTAACAGAGCCTTTTTTATGTAAATTTTTGCACTAGCACTGCTACGCAAGCTTCTTTTCTCTAAGATTTATAACTCTTCCTTTTCTCGAATATGGAAAAGTAGCTTCTCACACCCTTTATCCACAAGTTCATAAACCTCTTTAAAGTTACCTGTAAAATACGGATCAGGTACATCAACTACATTTGATTCTGGTATAAAATCCAATAGTCTGGCAATTTCCCCTGTCTTTCCAAATCCTTTTAGTTTATGAAGATTCCCTGCATTGGAGGCATCCATGGCAATAATATAATCGTAACTCTTTAAGTCTTGAGCCTCTACTTGTCTGGCTACAATTCCTTCATGATTTACGTTATTTTCTTCCAAAATACTTAAGGTTCCTTCATGAGGGCGTTTTCCTACATGCCAATTCCCTGTCCCGGCAGAATCTGCTACGATCTTCTCCTCAAGCCCTTGTTCTTTTACCTTTTCACGGAAGATGGCCTCTGCCATTGGGGAACGACATATATTCCCTAAACAAACAAATAACACCTTGATCAAGTTATCTCCTCCTTTTCAAGTATCTAACTGTATTATAACGCATATGAGATGTTGTATAAAACAACCATGGCTTTACAGCCACCACCATGAATAGAAACTATAAATTATGTAGTTGATTTCCACTCTAGGTACTCCCTTGCCGCGGGCAACGCCTCAGCCTCCTGCGGGGTCTTCGGCTGTTGCTTTTCCCGCAGGCGTGTCGTACCTTACGCTGAAATCAACTTTATTAACCATAGTTTCTGTATAAAATATAAGAGGGTGAACCAAAAGGATGGGGTTTTCCCTTCTGATTCACCCTCTATTTAACGTTTAATTACTTTAGTAAATGACGATAATTTGCCCTTATATCATCAAGTATTTCTTCTACTGAACTAAACTGTTCACCAACAACATATGTTTTTTTATTGGTTAACGAATCATGGGAGCAGCCTGCCAAGATCTGCACCATCTCTTCAGGATCACATTCCATCTGCTCTAAATCATTTCCTTTCCCAATACAATCTAAATTATCAAATCGTTCATAAAGAACTACCACATTTTCACTTGTCTCCCCAACCATCAATTCTCTTGTTTCTACTAAGTCTTTAACAATCATGGCCAACGCCCTTTCTTGTTTTCAAAATTATTTGTGAAACCAATCACGTGTCTTCGTTACTACTATACACCGTTAGCTTTGACTTTTGGTGAAGAAAATGTGAAAAAATATTTACAGATTCGTTAACTTGGTCAATTACTGCCCTTGTTAATTTCCTTCACTCAGGGTAAAATAAAAATACGAACGCACGTTCCTAAATCGCGCAGAGGAAGTGAAAAATAATGAACCGTGACCGCGGTACCATCAAATGGACATCTATGATGCTCCCTGAGCATGTTCAACAACTTAAGAAACTGGCTGAAAATCATAAGAAAAAGCAACGTCCGCAAGCAGATGAACAAACCCTTGAGGAGTGGAGCCGCCTGTTAGGAGAAGCCTATCAATATGATCTCCCCCTTTCCATTACTATTCATATACAGGGACAAGAGGAAATAGTACAAGGCTTTGTCCATAAAATTAATCCTGTTCAACGCTCATTAACGTTAGAACATCCTTCAGACCGGCTTCAAAGGAAATCCATTCTTTTTGAAGAGGTTATTGAAATAACTGTGGTTGAGTGAGAAAGGTTATTTAGAAAAACACGAGGCTGTCTTACTAAGTAGAATTCAAATGATTACTTAGAGGGTGCTCAAAAGTGGACCTACACCACTTTTGAGGCACCCTCGGTTACTGCTTATGTCCACCTACTAGCGTATTTCGATGGCGGGATGTGCCACCTGGTGCATAGGAAACAGCTCTTAAAATAGCATTGGGGCCATGCTTTTTGCGGATGGCATCCATCACATAACCTAATGTCCTTTGCTTTGGACGCCTTTGATCTGAATCAAACAAGCTAAGTTGCATGCAACCATCCTCACATATATTGGCTAATGCAATGGAAATTCTCCGCACAACACTTCCATCGTAATTTTTTTCAAATAGCTTTAGGCACGCATCATATATTTCCAATGTAATGTTAGTGGGCTCTTCCATAGTAAGCTGGCGGTGAAATCCAGAATGTCCCTCTTCCTTACTGTAGCCCACACCAAGGGCGATCGTTTGTCCCGCTTTGTTTGCCTTCCTTGCACGTGCCGCCACCTCTTCACACATCTCCAGAATTACTTGTTTAATTTCCCCCTTATCATCATAATCCCTAAGCAGTATTTGGCTTTTGCCATAGCTTATTTGCCCGCTCAAAATCGGTGCCCCTACTTCCGAAAAATCAATTCCCCAAGCATGATAATAAAATTGGTTTCCCATGATTCCAAAAGACTTCTCCAGCTTTTCTAGGGGATAGTTAGCAAGCTGTCCAATGGAGAATATCCCCATCCGCTGCAGTCGTTTTTCCACCCTCGAACCAATACCCCACATTTTTTGTAATGGACTAATGGGCCAGAGCTTCGCTTCCACATCATCATAGGTCCATTTTGCAATGCCATTCTTTGCTTTTTTTGCCTCAATATCGAGACAAACTTTAGAGAGAAGCATGTTAGGTCCGATACCAATGGCACAGGACAAACCAAATCGTTTATACATATCCCCACTGATTCGGTTTGCTAATTCCCACTCATCCCCCCATAAACGCTCAGTTCCCCGAAGATCTAGAAAGCTTTCGTCCACACTATACGTATGGATAGCTTCCATCGGTACATATTGATGGAACAATTCCGTTACTTGAACAGAAATGTTTAAGTACGTAGCCATCGTTGCATTAACTAGGCGAATTCGCGGATCCTTCGGCACTTCAAAAAGACGATTACCTGTTTTAATACTAAAATCTCGTTTTAAAGCAGGTGTTGCAGCAAGAATAACACTTCCCTCCCTTTCCGTATCCCCCACCACCGCTAAATGAACCGTGAGAGGATCATACCCTAAGGCAACCGCTGCACAGCTCGCGTAAAAACTTTTCATATCAATACATAAAATGGTTCTCTTCGGTAAAGAGTCATATTGTACGTTCATAAGAACCCCCTCAAAAGGAACGTTTGTTCTGTTTTGTAATTATTATATGCTCCGTCTTCAAAATATTCAACTGGAAAATAATGAAGAGGATGTCTCAACGGGTAGTGCGCTACCCTTCTAAGACATCCTCTGTTATTTTTTTCTTAATTGACTTCCTGCTAGCCCTTCCACTAATGAAGGAAAAAGCTGATACATTTTCGTACCGAGACCCATCCAGCCAGGTAAATTTATCTCCCGTTTTGGGCTCTTAATTAAATCAACCGTTTTGGACGCAACCTTATCAGGATCCAGCATAAACCGTTCCACACTTTTCCGATATTGCCCTGTTTCATCTGCACGGTCAAAGAAAGGCGTTTGTATAGGGCCTGGATTGACAGAACTGACATAAATTCCTGTACCTTTTAATTCCATCCGTAAACTATTGGCATAGCCCAACAACGCATGCTTTGTAGCAGAATAACCACTTGATTTCGGCGTTGCCAACTTCCCTGCTTGTGAAGCAATGAAAATAATATGGCCTTTGTTTCTTTCCAGCATGGAAGGAAGAACAGCTTGCGTACATGCTATCGCCCCAAACACATTAACTTGAAACATAGATTTCGTCGTTTCCATAGAAGATTTACAAGCTAATTCGAAGATGGCGAATCCTGCATTATTTATTAACACATCAATAGAACCTACTTGACTTTCTATTTCCCGGAAAGTAGCTGCAACAGCCTGTTCATCCGTTATATCCAATGGGAAAATAACAGGGGTAATTCCCGTTTTGTTTTTAATTAATTTAGCAGTATGTAATAGCCTTTCATGGGAACGAGCTAGCATAATCGGTGTCATCCCCCGCTCCGCAGTCTCAAAAGCCATCTTTTCTCCGATACCACTGGAAGCACCTGTAATCACAACAGAAGTCATAACATTCGTCCTTTCTCCTTTTTAAACTGATTCCTTCTATTATTATAATAATTTCTTGTGAAAAAAACACTAAATGTTAATTATGACAAATGTATTGACACAGAATCAGAATTATTAGATAATTAAAAACATTTAAATGCGTTCGTCTTTCTTCCGTTAAAACAAACGCGTAAATTATCAATAAGAAAGGTGGACGAATATGAAAACTAAGGTAAGCTTTATTGGTGCTGGTGCAATGGCAGAATCACTAATATGTGGTTGGACAAATGGGAAGGTTTTAAAAGGGGGAGAAATTTCCATAACAAACAGAGCTAACGACCAGCGTCTTCAGGAATTGGAAGCATATTACGGAGTAAAAAGTACTAGAATTAAAGAAGAGTTAATCACTCCAGGTACTTTCATCATTTTAGCGTGCAAACCGAAGGACTGGGCTACTGCATTGGAAGAGTTTATTCCTTATTTTACGGAAGAAACACCGATTATCTCCGTAATGGCAGGTGTTTCCACAAGCTCCATTGAAAGGTTTGTGGGGAAAAATAATATACCCGTTATCCGAACCATGCCCAACACGTCAGCAACAGTAGGGGCATCCATGACCACAATCAGCTATGGAGTTGCTGTTGATTACAACACTCGAAAAACAGTAAACGAACTGTTCCTTCGTATTGGAGAAACGGCTGAAGTACCAGAAGAGCAAATGGACGCCATGACGGCTCTAACAGGAACAGGGCCTGCCTATATTTATTATTTGATGGAAGCGATGGAAATAGCTGCCGAAAAAATGGGTGTGGAAGCCTCTCTTGCGAAAATCCTCGTTTCTCAAACCCTACTGGGGGCAAGCAAGCGGGTGCAAGGAGGAAGTGAACGGCCAGCCCAACTATACAAACAAATCATGAGTCCTGGCGGGACGACAGAAGCAGGCTTCAAGGTATTGAAAGATCATCATGTTCACGATGCTTTTGTAGCTTGCATTCTCCGTGCCTGGGAGCGCTCTGTGGAACTGGGGCAATCAACCATTCAAGCCCCAATTAAAGAGGATAAAAGATAGTTAAAGCTAATTTTTAGAACATTTCCCTCTTGTATAACATTTCCTTTTCTTTGCAGAAGTAATAAGCTATAATTATACTAACATTATCATAGTGTTTTTTAGAAAAAATATAACATAGTCCTATTTCTTTCTGCCTAATTAGGAGGTATAAATATGAAGAAAAGCCATTACGACGTAGTCATCGTCGGCGGCGGCTTGGCCGGATTATCTGCAGCTGCATATCTTTCCCACCAAGGGAAAAAAGTAGTACTCATTGAAAGGGGAAAGCTTGGCGGCCGAGCAATGACCATTAAAATGAAGGGGTTTCAATTTAACTTTGGAGCCCATGCCATATACGGAAGAGACCAATCGTTCTTAACAACAATGGAAAAAGAAATGGGTCTTAAGCTGTATTGGTCTGATTTTACACAAATGAAAGCAAAATACGATTTAGGAGAAGAGGTCTCCGTTGTACCTTCAAACATTGGTGGATTAATTCAAACAAAACTATTAAAAGGAATGGATAAGTTCCGTTTTGCCTATCATATATTATTTACTACGCTCGGATTTGAAAAAGGTGACCCTAATGTTTCTATCCAAGAATGGCTGGAAAATAAAAAGGTGAGTCCCGCGGTTAAAGAAATGATGTTAAATCTCGCTTCTTCCAATTTCTTTACAGGTGAACCAGAGCGAATCCCATCTGATGTATTTTTCGGCTATTACAGAAGACTATTTAAGACCAATATCCCTGTAAGCTATATTCAAGGGGGCTGGGAAAAATTAATAAATGAATTTGTAAGAGTCATTGAAAAAAATGGTGGAGAAATACTCACGAAAACAAAAGCTACAAATGTTGTCGTCGATACTAATAAGGTTAAAGAAGTCCACGCTAATAAAACCATATTCACGGCAGATGATTTTATATTTGCCATCCCTCCCGAGGAGTTGAGGGAGTTGTATAAAGGATCTGTTCTGGAAGAGGACTTGGAAGACTACAAAAATTTTGAGCCCACATATGTCATGTTTTATGATATTGGTTTAAGGAGAAGAATTGATTCACCATACACCTACATTTTTGATAAAGAAAGACAAATATTTATCTCGGATATTTCTTATTATGATATGGAAGCCGCTCCTCCTGGAGGTCAGCTATTACAGGCAGTTGCTTATTTAAAGAAACATGAAATTGAAGACCTAAAACGCACACGAAAAAATCAAACAAAATATTGAACTTTTCTATGACAAACACTATGAAGGCTGGAGAAAAGAATTAGTGGTGCCCCGTGTATCAAAAGTCGCTGTCGTTCAGGCAATAAAATGGACGATGCATCAACGGGGATTGCCTACTCATTTACCGAAAATTGTCAATTGCTTCTTTGCCGGTGATTGGTGCCGTGGTGCTGGACAATTATCTGAACTCTCTTTTTCCAGTGCTTATGATGTATGTCAGCAAATTATTAAAAAACAAGCAGCAAAAAATAGTGCCTAAACCTCCATACCAATTGATTCAAAAACCTATTTCAGAATGATATCTGAAATAGGTTTTTATTTATTCTTCCGACTCTTTTTAGTAGAATAAATAACGATGCAGTATTTTTTGGAGGAGTAACTATGACAACGTGGAAAAATACAATCCGTAAATTAGTAGAGCACCGTTATTTTTCAAGGATAATTATTAGTTTAATTTTATTTAATGCAATTGTTGTTGGCGTTGAGACATACCCTGCCATATATGACGAACATAAGCAATTGTTCTTTCGAATTGATGCTATCCTTCTTTGGATATTTACTGTGGAAATTGCCATGCGACTGATTGCTGCTCCTAACCTAAAAGATTTCTTTAGAAGCAGTTGGAATTGGTTCGATATCCTTATCGTTGGTGCAGGACATATATTCATGGGGGCACACTTCATTACAGTTTTACGAATTTTGAGGGTTCTCCGTGTATTCAGAGCCATTTCTGTAATCCCTTCCTTACGGAAACTCGTGGACGCCCTGCTCTTGACCATCCCCGCATTAGGGAACATTATGCTATTAATGAGTATCATCTTTTATATTTTTGCAGTCACTGGCACCATTCTTTTCCGAGAGGTTGCCCCTGAATACTTTGGGTCATTACAACTTTCATTATTAACATTATTTCAAGTCGTTACATTAGAATCTTGGGCTAGTGAAGTCATGAGACCAATTTTCCATGAACTACCATGGTCTTGGGTTTATTTTGTAGCATTCGTCCTTGTTGGAACATTTGTCATCTTCAACCTATTTATAGGGGTAATCGTCAATAATGTGGAAAAAGCAGATGCTACGGAGGAAGAAATAAAAGATACACATAATGAAGTAGTAGAACTTCGGAAAGAAGTTCAAGAATTGAAAGCATTGCTAGTAAAGCAGTTAAAATAATGTTCTAGAAAAATCCCGTCTCGAACATTTGTCTGAATGGGAGATTTTATTTGTCCCTACCACCTTTCCATTTACGATGTGAGATTATCTAACAAAATAGCCAAATATGTTTAAAAGACATGTTATAGTAGGATATATAAAATCGGCTAAAGAAGGAAGGGAGATTCCTTTGTCCTATAAAGAAAAGAAAGTAATCAGCATCGGTGTTATCAGTGAATTAACCGGTCTTTCGGAACGTCAAATTCGTTATTATGAGGAGCGAAAATTAATTTTTCCTGAACGAAGCAAAGGGGGAACACGAAAATATTCCTTCAATGATGTGGAGAGACTAGTGGATATTGCTAATAAAATAGAGGATGGAATGCAAACATTTGAAATACGGAAAGAAGAAAAGAAGAAAGCAAATATTCGCGAAAAGATGTTACGAGGTCAATTAAATGCTGCCTTTAAAATGAGAAAATAAAAAAGAGATCGTTTGTAAGGGGAAAATAAAATTGTTCCCTTTTAAACAATCTCTTATTTTTTTTGCTTATTTCGTATGCCTTTCGAGGCATAATACATATATAAACTATGGTGGAGGGAACTTAACTTATGCGTAACCCTAGAGCTATTCCTATTTCTTTTCTAACTTTACTTGTTATAAGTATGGCAATTTATCCAACTCCAATCTTAGCAAATGATTGGGAATTTCCTAAAGCAGCCATTATTATAGATGATTTTGGTGGTTATACTGGAGGCGTGGAGAAATTTTTAAATGCAGATATTCCCATAACGGTTGCGATTATGCCGTTTCTAGACGGTTCAACGGAGCAAGCAGAGCTTGCTCACGACTTAGGCTTTGAAGTCATGATTCACCTTCCTTTGGAACCGAAAAAGGGAAAAAAATCATGGCTTGGGCCCCTCCCGATCACTTCCGATCTTGATACGGAAGAAGTAAAAAGAAGAGTAAAAAAGGCAATTGAAGATGTTCCCCATGCTCGTGGATTGAACAATCACATGGGTTCAAAAATAGTAGGTAACGAACGGATTGTCCGTGCTATTCTGGAAGTGGCAAAAGAGCATCACCTCTATATTGTAGACAGTGCAACTAGCGGTGACTCCGTTTTAGAAACGGTAGCAGAGGAATTAAATATTCCATTCGCCAAAAGAGACACATTCCTTGATGACAGTTATTCTTCTAGGGATCATGTATATAAGCAGATGCTGACACTTTGCAGACTTGCCAGAGAGAAAGGACAGGCAATTGCTATTGGCCACGTAGGTGTAAAAGGTCTAGACACGTTCAACGGTATTACTGATGCTCTACCTTATTTTGAAGAAAACAACGTGAAAATTGTCCCTGCTTCCCACTTAATTAAAACTAAAATTGAAGAAAAGCCTGGATCTTTTTGGCAATTTGGAGGTTAATTTACTTTTATGAATCAAGCTGATCCAAAAAAACTAATATTAGAAGTTAGAGCCAAGGATGGCACTAATGTTATTCTCCGCCCTGCTGAAAAAAACGATGCCCACGATATCATTTCAAATGTAGAAGACATTATCCAAGAAGGAAAGTATATACAAAAGGAGAGAGTAAGGACGATAGAGGAAGAACAAAACTTTATTCAAGAAATGATTGATAAAGATAATATGTATACAGCCATTGTCATTGATGGAAAAGTAGTTGGAATCGCCCGGTTAGTAAGGGGTGATTTAAAAATGAAACGTCACACAGCCTTATTCAGAACATGGCTAAGTAAAGAAGCACAAGGTAAAGGACTAGGGAACAGTATTATGGATTACACCATTCATTGGGGAAAAATTCACGAACTTCATAAAATTTGTTTAACGGTATTTGCATCCAACAAAGTAGCAAAACATCTTTATGAAAAGTTTGGGTTTGTTACGGAGGGGATCCAAAGAGAACAAGTATACATTGATGGGAAGTTTGATGATGAGGTGTTCATGGCGTACTTTTATAATTAAAAAGGATTGTGTTTAATAATCACAATCCTTTTTATTGTGTATTCTTTTTAAATGGGATTATTTCAGCAGGAGGTCGCTCAATAAGTATGTCAACTATTCGATACCCTTCCCTTTTTCTTTTTTCAAAAGTTCCCTTCGTGATTGGACGCTTTCTTCCCCATTGTAAAGACGAAATGTCCTCCCAAGAATTATGGGTAATCATTTCCTGCTTATAATAATAACTATTCCCAGATAAATACCTTTCACGTACGTACTTTACTGTTTGTTTGCTGTGCATTGGTTTCACCTCACTACTAGTATGGTTAAACCGAGAAAAACGTAAACATAGGACAAGCACTGTTTCCTTTTCTTTTACATAAACAATATTGTAAGCGTTTTCAGATGCATTGACTTTTTTCCTGCTTCCCACTACCATAGAAAGTGGATGCAATTCCCTTTCACTTAACATAAAAAAATCTTACAAAAGAAAGTGTGCATTACATGCAAAAACTAGATGACAGCAGTATTTTAGAAACACCGATTCAGTCCTTCATTATTTCAGTAGAAAAAGTTGCCCATGTTCAACCTGAAAATACATTAGAACACGCCCTTTTAATCTTAATAAAATCAGGCTATACAGCAATCCCTGTTTTAGATACTGAAAATAAACTTCATGGACTTATTAGTAAGGCCCAAATATTAGACTCCATATTAGGACTGGAACGTATAGAACCAGAGAGACTTCAAACTACAAGAGTATCTGAAGTTATGACTACTTCCATTGCCCGTATGAAAAATGCAGAACCTTTTGAACGCGCTTTGTCCTACTCCATTAATCACCCTTTTATATGTGTCGAGGATGATGCAGGGGCATTTTTAGGAATTATAACTCGTAGTAAGTTATTAGCCCATATTAATGGTTTCTTACACAGCTGTAAAAAATTAAAATAATCAGATCCCAATAGGGGTCTTTTTTTTTTGGCCATACGCATTGTAGTAGAGAGGATAAATCGAAGGAAAGCCCATTAACTACTCATTTTATTACCAAATATGATAAATTAGAGACAACTACATATTATACGAGGAGTGTTATTAATGAACAGCAAACTATTTTCATCCTACTCTATTGGAGCTATCACATTAAAAAATCGTATCGTTATGTCACCAATGTGCATGTATTCATCTGATAATGAAGGTGGTAAAGTAACAGACTGGCATTTAACCCATTATATAAGCCGAGCTGTCGGGCAAGTTGGTCTAATTATGATAGAAGCAACCACCGTTACTAAGCAAGGACAAATCTCTCCTCATGATCTTGGAATCTGGTCTGATGAACATATCCAGGGGTTAAAAAAACTAACCGATGGCATAAAAGCCAACGGTGCTAAAACAGCTATCCAGCTTGCCCACGCCGGTCGTAAATCTACATATTCAGGAGACATTGTGGCGCCAAGTCCTATTCCCTTCAACGAAAAAATCAAGCAACCAGTTGAACTAACAAGAGAGGCGATCGAAGAAATCATTCATGCTTTTAAAAATGCTGCTGTAAGATCAAAAGAAGCTGGCTTTGATATTATCGAAATTCATGGAGCCCATGGCTATTTAATTAATGAATTCCTTTCTCCCCTGTCAAACATTCGAACAGATGAGTATGGAGGTACAAAAGAAAATCGATTCCGATTTCTTAAGGAGATTATTAAGGAAGTGAAAGGGGTGTGGGACGGACCTCTATTTGTTAGAATTTCCGCCAATGAGTATCATGAAAAAGGCAATTCGATGAATGATTTTGTTTATTATGCAAAGGAAATGAAAAAGTTGGGAGTAGACTTAATCGACTGTAGCAGCGGTGGTGTGGTCCCAGCTCCCATTTCTCCTTATCCTGGGTACCAAGTTCCATTTGCAGAAACGATTCGAAAAGAAGCTGACATACCTACAGCTGCCGTTGGCTTAATCACAACAGGTATTCAAGCAGAAGAGATTCTTCAAAATGAACGTGCCGACTTAGTCTTTATTGGCCGAGAATTACTCCGAGACCCGTATTGGCCCCTTAGAGCAGCAAGTGAGCTCGGTGTTAATCTGGAAAGTCCAAATCAATACAATAGGGCATGGTAAAAGAAACTAGTAATGAAGGGAGAACTTGAACAATGAGTTTTCGTTTTCAAAAACGCGTTCGTATAGCACCAGGAGTTAGGATCAATTTTAGTAAAAGGGGGGTCAGTGCATCTGCTGGCCCAAGGGGTTCCACCCTTACAGTAGGAAAGCGGGGGCTGTACGGTAATTTAGGTATACCAGGAAGTGGATTATCTTACCGGACCCGTCTTGACAAAAACGCAATTCGGTCCAGGAACAATACTCAACAAGGACAGGCAACTCGCACACCTTCTGTGGAGAATTCTAATAATCCAATTCAAGTTGCATGGAATGAGGAGTTAGGAGATTTTAGCTTCACAACTGCTTCTGGACACTTTTTAAATGCCCAAGAAGAAAGACAAGTGCGCCGCACATATAAACTTGATCTTGTAAAAATGTATAAGGAGAAGGCTGAAGAGATCAATCATCAAACAGAACGTCTCCTTGACTTACACCACCAGTTATTTTATCCAGAACATAATTTTAAAGCCATTGTGGAAGCATCCTTGCCAGAGTTGGAAGCTCCCCCTTCTAGAGAAGAGTACATGAGGCTAGTAACAGACCGGGAAAAAAATATGCTTAACTTTTGGAATCAAATAAAAATACTGTTCCCAACCTTTAAAAAAGAGTTTAATGATAAAATTGAGAAACTGGTAGAGGCTGAGTATAACGAAACAATGACAAGCTACAATAGTGAAAAACAAGCTATCCAAGAGGAAAAACATTCCCGTCGTCAACTAGCTTTGAAAGCAGAGACAGGTGAATTAGAGGCAATGGAAGAGTGGGTAAGCTTATTTTTAAATGAATTAGATTTCCCATTGGAAACAGATGTTGACTTTACTATTGTTACTGCTGAAGAATTATACGCAGACATCGATTTACCTACCATCGATGAGATTCCCATAAAAAAGGCTGATATCTTAAAATCAGGTAAACTGAAAATAAAAGATAAAACACAAAGAGATCATAGGGAAGATTATGCTCTCCTTGTTGGCGGAACGGCCCTTTATATAGCCAGCTTCTTCTTTCGTTACTTACCTACTTTAAAAAATGTTTATATTTCAGGTTATAATCAAGTTCTAGATGTTTCGACTGGTCATGAAACAGATCAGTATATTTACAGTTTGAAGATCAATAAAGAAGTACTCTACTCATTGAATATGGAAAATGTCCACCCAATCAGAGCTTTCGAAAATTTTCAGCCAAGACTCGATGTAACTAAAACATTTATTTTTAAAGAAATAACCCCATATTCTCCTTCAGGTGAATAAAGGGAAATCCCCGGCTGGTTAACCAGCCGGGGATTTATTAAGTTAATTATTGTAGTGTAACATCCTTCAATTGATAGATACCTAGAGCATCTACCCAGAAGCCTTGAACTTCGTTACGAACACCAGTTAAGAAGTTTTGGTGGTGAACGTAAATCATTGGCGCTAATTCTACTAGTAACTCTTGAGCTTCACGATAGATTGCAAGACGTGCATCTGGATCCGTCTCACGACGACCAGCATCTAGTAACTCGTCTAACTTATCGTCAGAAATGAATGAACGGTTACCTGGGGAACCGTGCATACTTGAGTGTAATAAAGCGTACAAACCATAATCAGCATCTGCTGTTACAGTAGACCAACCTAGAATGAACATGTCGTGCTCTGCATTAGCCGTTCTTTCTAGGTAAGCCCCCCACTCAAGTTCTTCAATAGTTATATCAATATTGAATTTCGCTAACTCACTTTGCATGTAAAGAGCAGTTTCAACACGTTGCTCATTGTCATTTGTCCAAATAGTAGCTGAGAATCCATCTCCGTAGCCTGCTTCTTCTAGAAGTTCTCTTGCACGGTCAGGATCGTATAATAATCCGGAAACATCAGGATCAAATCCAAATACATCTGGCGCTAATGGCCCCACTGCAGGAGTTCCAATTCCTTGATAGATACCATCAATGATCGCTTGTTGATCAATCGCTAAAGAGATCGCTTGACGAACCAATGGGTTGTCAAATGGTGCTTTTGTTACGTTAAATCCAACATATGATAACCCTACAGATTCTTGTTCATTGACAAAAGTATCAGCATGGTCATTTACATAATTTCTATCTGTTGGTTGAATTGGGTCAACAATGTGAGAGTGACCAGTTTCCAATTCTGCAACACGAGCAGATGGCTCAGGTACTACTTTGAATGTTACAGTACTTGGCTTTGCATTCTCACCCCAGTAATCTTCAAAACGCTCAAGGACTGTTTGCTCACCTGAACTACGGCTCTTTAACTTGAAGTATCCAGTACCATATGGATGCTGGGCTGCATACACACTAATATGTTCAGAAATTTCTCCTACAACTTCTTCTAACTCATCTCCACCAGCAGCTCTTAACTCATAGTATTCTTCTAGAGTAAGGTCTACTCCGCCAGCATCAAGGGCACGAGTGTAGTCTTCTTCAATGACAGCAAGACTTAACATACCACCAGCATCATGTGCTAAGTGCGCTAATAATGGTGCAAATGGAAACTCAGTTGTAATCACAACTTCATAGTCCCCTTCTACTGTCACTTCAGAAATCATATTAAATAAGAAGGAACGAGGTGAAGCTACAGCAGGATCAAGTATACGATCTAAGTTTGCTTTAACAACTTCAGCATTAAAGTCAGTCCCATCATGGAACTTAACCCCTTCACGTAAAGTGAACTTCCAAGAATTGTCTCCAACAGGCTCCCATGCAGTTGCAAGACCTTCTACAATTTCCATGTTCTCATCCTGCTTTACTAATGTTTCAAAAAGATTGGAGCGAACATTACTAGATGGAACATCGTTACTTCCATGAGGATCTAATGAAACTAAATCAGAAGATACTGCAAGGATGATATCATCCCCACCACTATCAACTTCCGCTGTCCCCTCATCTCCACCAGCTTCTTCTGTAGTACCAGTTTCATCTGGAGTTTCATCGTCTGGTTCTACTTCACCAGAACCAGCACAAGCCGATAGAACTAGAACAAATACAAGCATCAAAGCAAAAATCCATGTTAATTTTGCTTTCAATTGTGTTACCCCCTTAAGTCATCATTTATATAGTCAAGGTGGACTATAATTAATATATAATTTTTTGAATATTTTAGCAAGATTGTTTTTTTGAAAAAGTTATAATAAAATTTTAATTATCTAGAAATCTTCTATTTAGGTCTTAAGTAATTATGTAATAAATGGCAGGTTGTGGTTTCATATAAGTTGTTTTTTCTTTACTATGTTAAGAAACACTTCCATTAGTAACTATCTATTCATTAATAAACTATCTATCAATACATTTTATTTTTGGGAACACTATGAAAATATTGTTGTAAAATATTTAATATACGTTTATGATAATTTGGAATTGATAGAAATCTTCTGTTGTTTTTATCAACTGCTATTCATTTTAAAAGTTTTATTAAACTTATATATTACAACAAGGGGGGCTTTTTATGAGCGAACCTGCTGTACAAGCAGCAGTTACTACCACAATGGACAATCCTAGAAAGAAAGCTAGGAAGGACTTCGTTAAAAGATTTAAGAAAAATAAAGCAGCATTGGTAAGCTTTTACGTTATTTTGTTCCTAGTACTTGTTTCGATTGTTATTACGATTTTTCACAAAGGGTTTGGGATAATCATTACACCTCACGACCCAGGTGCAGGTGGAGTAAATCTAATGGCCCGATTCGAAGGGCCATCAGCTGAACATTGGTTAGGTGCCGATCATATGGGAAGAGATATTTTTTCAAGGCTTCTTGATGGGATGATCCTAACTTTAGGAATTGGTTTTGTTTCTGTTATTATGGGTGCCCTAATTGGTGTACCTATGGGGATTGTTTCTGGTTATTATGGGGGTAGATTAGATTCATTTATTATGAGAATAGTAGATATTCTACTGGCATTCCCAGGTATTTTATTAGCTTTAGCTATTGTTAGTATACTAGGTGGCAGTCTAGTAAATGTTACCATCGCCGTAGCCATTTATTCTGTTCCTGGTTTTGCCCGGATTGTTCGAGGGTCTACTCTAGCAGTAAAGAAACTAGAGTATATCGATGCCATTCGTGCACTCGGAGCTAGAGACAGTAGGATTATTTTCAAACATATTCTACCGAACATTATGTCACCAATAATCGTTAATGCCACATTGTATATTGCTACTGCCATTCTAACAGCAGCAGGTCTATCTTTCCTTGGCCTAGGAGCACAACCTCCTACTCCTGAATGGGGTGCCATGTTAAATGATGGTCGAAGCTTTATGCGAGATGCGGGTCATATTACTTTATTCCCTGGTATAGCGATTCTAGTAGTTGTATTAGCCTTCAACATTTTCGGTGACGGCCTGCGAGATGCGTTAGATCCAAAAACGAAGAATTAGGAAAGGGGTGCAACAATGATAACATTTATAATACGTCGAATATTTCAATTAATTCCCGTTCTGTTTGGTGTGACGCTATTAGTATTTTTAATGATGCACCTAACTCCTGGTAATCCAGCGCAAATCATGGCAGGAGAAACGGCATCACCAGAAGTAGTAGAACGAATTGAAAAGAGGCTAGGTCTTCACGAACCATTGCCAGTGCAATATGTTAATTTCTTGAAAAAAATTGTCATGCTTGATTTCGGTAATTCCATGCGAAACAGCATGCCGATTGCCGATGAGATAAAAGTAAAATTTTTAGTTACGATGGAATTGGCCATATATAGTACCATATTAAGTATTTTCATGGGTATTATTGCCGGTATCGTTTCAGCAGTCAGAAAATATTCCTTTACTGACGTAGCTATCATGCTTGTCGCCTTATTCGGTTTATCCATGCCTAACTTCTGGTTAGGGTTAATGTTAATGCAATGGTTCTCTATCAATTTAGGTTGGTTCCCACCTACAGGATGGGGATCTCCAGGCCAAGTAGTCCTCCCTGTTATTACCCTAGGCACTGCAGGTGCAGCGGTTATTGCCAGAATGACTCGCTCAAGTATGTTAGAGGTTATTTCACAAGATTATATTCGTACTGCCCGTGCAAAAGGGGTAAAGGAGCGAGTAATTATCTACCGACACGCTCTTAAAAATGCGTTAATTCCAGTTGTTACTGTAGTCGGTTTACAATTCGGTTCCCTATTAGCGGGTACGGTTTTAACAGAAACAGTATTTGCTATTAACGGAATGGGAAGATACGTTATTGAATCCATCATGGCAAGGGATTTTCCAGCAGTTCAAGCGAGTATTATCGTTATATCTATCGTTTTCGTATTTGTTAACTTAATTGTAGATATTTCCTATAGATACTTAAATAAGCGGATTGACTTAAATGGGTAAAAAGGAAAGAGAGGTGTAGACAGATGCTAAAAGAAGACACTATTCTAAGTATAAATAATTTGCAGACATCCTTTTATTTAGAAGATGGCAGTGAAGTAAGAGCCGTTGATGGGGTAACATTTGAAGTTCCTAAGGGCAAAACATTAGGGATAGTAGGTGAGTCTGGTTCAGGGAAAAGTATCACTGCTCTTTCTATTTTAAAACTTATCGATCATCCAGGAAAAGTTAAAGGTGGAGAAGTTCGTTTTAAAGGTGAAAATTTAATCGATTACAATGAGCGGAAAATGCGATCCATAAGAGGTAATCAAATCTCAATGATCTTTCAAGAACCAATGACATCATTAAATCCTACTTACACTGTCGGTCAGCAAATCAGTGAATCCTATAATATTCACCAAGGATTGAGTAAGAAGGAAAGCCGTAGAAAAGTAATTGAGATGTTAAAACTTGTTGGGATTCCTTCTCCAGAAAAGCGAATTGATCAATACCCTTTTGAATTATCAGGGGGAATGCGTCAGCGGGTCATGATTGCAATGGCTCTGGCATGTAATCCGGAAATGCTTATTGCTGACGAACCTACAACTGCCCTTGACGTAACGATACAAGCTCAAATATTAGAGTTAATTAAGAGTCTTCAGAATGAACTTGGCATGTCCGTTATTATGATCACCCATGACTTAGGAGTAGTAGCAGAAACATGTGACTACGTTGCCGTTATGTATTGCGGAAAGGTTGTGGAATACGCCGATGTACGAACTTTATTTAAAAACCCAAGGCATCCATATACAGCAGGACTATTAAACTCCCTTCCTAGAAGCGATGTGGACATGGATGAATTAATTCCTATTAAGGGTACTGTGCCTAGTCCTGATGAGATGCCAATTGGCTGTAAGTTTGCGCCAAGATGTCCTTTCGCAACAGAGAAATGTCATAATGAATTACCAGCTTTAGAAACAGTTGGGCTTGGAGAGCAAATTCGTTGTTGGATCTATACGGATGAATGGACGGGAGACCCGGAGGTGAAAGTTTATGAGCCGTAAAGAATTGTTGAAAGTAGAGAACTTAAAGCAATACTTCCCAATTAAAGGGGGGTTTTTCGGCCGAACTGTTAATCACGTTCAAGCCGTTGATGATGTCACCTTTACTATTTACGAAGGTGAAACAGTAAGTATAGTAGGAGAATCTGGCTGTGGAAAATCAACAACTGGACGCGCTATCCTTCGTCTAGATAAGCCCACCTCCGGGAAAGTAGAGTTTGATGGTATAGACTTAGTAACATTAAATAAAGCCAAAATGAGACGGATGAGAAAGGATATGCAAATCATCTTTCAAGATCCATATGCATCCTTAAACCCTCGTCAAACGGTCCGTCAAATCTTAAATGAAGCAATGGAAATTCAAAACGTCGTTCCAAGATCAGAAAGGAACGCAAAAATTGCAGAATTAATGGAAACAGTTGGACTCCAGCCTTACCAAGCAGACCGGTTCCCACATGAATTCTCAGGTGGGCAAAGGCAGAGAATTGGGATTGCTAGAGCATTGTCTGTGGATCCTAAATTAATTATCTGTGACGAAGCTGTATCTGCATTGGATGTATCTATCCAAGCGCAAATATTAAACTTATTAAAGAAATTTCAGCGTGAATTTAATTTAACCTATTTATTTATCTCTCACGATCTTGGGGTTGTCCGTCATATTTCCGACCGGATTATTGTAATGTACCTTGGGAAAATAGTGGAAATTGCCGATAAGAAGACTTTGTTTTCTAACCCGAAGCACCCATATACGCAAGCATTATTGTCAGCAATACCGGTACCAGACCCAGATGATAAAAAACAGCGGATTGTTCTGAAAGGAGACGTTCCGTCTCCAATTAATCCACCATCTGGCTGTCGTTTCCACACACGCTGTCCAATAGCTACTGACAGATGCAAGCTGGAAGAACCTGTTTTAAGATCCACGGAAAAAATGGCTGGTGGGCATCAAGCTTCCTGTCATTATTTAGAAGATGTAGAAGAAGAACTATTTATTGAAAGTTAATAAGTTATAATAGCAACTATTATCGAAGGGGTTGTGACAAGGGTGAATTAATCACCTTTTGTCACAACCCCTTTTCTTTAACAAAGAATCCCCCCTCTTTGATCTTTATTCATCGATTGTATCAGAGAGAGACCAATTTTTATGATGAAAGATTTTTAACAGAAATCTTGCCCTTGTTCCTCCCACATATATATCTTCAGGAGTGCATACGGGGCTATCATTTTTAAGACCGATAAGAAAAATCACATCAGACTCTAATCCTTTATAAGAACGGATGGTGCTGAACTTTATACCGTACGTATTCGATTCTTTAAAATCAACTAATGGCCATGCACCAATCTTTTTTACATCCTTAAGACTACTTTTTTCTTTTCGGTGAGGGGATAATATGGTAATTCTTTGGATAGACATACCTTGACTAACTAATTGTGTAATGGTTTTTTCTATTAGTTTTCTTTCCTTTTCAGGAGAATCCCACGAATGATACTCAACAGAAGGACCTCCATATAGGCGATATCGGAGCCGTACGTCTTTCAAAAACGGAGATGCCCATTCATTTATACGTTCAGTGTTACGTAAATTTATTGTCAGTTTATGTCTAGACATTTGAAAGTCTTTTAAAGCATCCAAACCATTACCAAATAAATTTTGCCTTCGGTCAGCAAAAATATAAAAATAGCCTTCCTTCTTAACCATTTCTTCTAAACATAAATACCAGGATTCTTTAAAGTCTTGACCTTCATCAACAATGATAGCATCATATTTCTCCACTTCGCTTTTTTGAGAGAATAAATCATAAACTAGATTTGGTAAGTCTTCTTGAAAAATACTTGTTTTTTTCTGCTGGATTTTCAGGCTCTTCGACGCTATAACCCTCTAATACTAAAACTTCATTCAAAAAATCATGAAAGTTGCTTATTTTAATATTCTCGTGATTACAATGAGCTTTAAGTAACTGAACAAGATTTTTATTGTAACAAGTCAAAAAAACTTTTTTCCCTTCTTGTGCAAGTAATAATGCCTTTTTCATGGCAATAAAGGTTTTTCCTGTACCTGCTGCTCCAAAGAAAATCTTCCGTTTATCCTCTTCTGTTTCTTCTAAAATCCGTTCCTGCTCTTCGGTTAAAATGGAAATTGCATGATCATTCAGTCTATCTAACTGATCTCCCATGGATGCAAATACTTTAAAAGATGGAGACAGCACTTTTACTATTAAATGGGCAGATACTTGCTCTGGAGGGCGTGTATCCACTTGGGAAAAAAGCTTTAATATACTTTTCTCCAAATCATCCAATTCGACCGCTGTCCAGCAGCTCTCTTCTTGCAAGCCTTCTGGATAAATCCCAACTTTTGCAGTCGTTTCTGGAAAGCATACGGCATAACGACATTGCAACGGATAACGTCTTTGCTTTGTCACCTGTTTGTACCGCTCTAGAATGGCGAACATGGCCGTTTGTGCTTGTTGAACGGGGTTTTTATGTAGAGGTAAGTATTGCCCATTCTTAAGCTCATTCCATACGCCGCTATGGTAATGAATTTGCCCTTGTTTTACTTCTATGACAATAAAGCCCATCTGTGGATGAACGATTACAAAATCTGCTTCCCTTAAGCCAAATGGGTCCTGATTTTCTGATTGAATCATGAACTTATAGGAATAAAAGACCGTATAATAATCTGGAAGTTTAGATGATTTTTCGTAAAAGGTACGTTCACCATCATTTTCGATCGTATCTAAAAGTACATCAGGAATCATTTTAGCCATAGTCATTTCTCCCATCTATTTCATTTACTATTATTTCTATATTTTTCTTTCATTTCCTCCTATCATTTAAATTATAAACTCTGTCAGCGTTAAGTTTGATTTTTTCCCACAGGACCTCAGAACAAAACTAATATCAAATAAATAAAAAAGGCAATGTAGAAAGTTCTACACTACCTTTATGGTCATTTTACTATTTTTCAATTATTTGTTTCCTTTTTGTACCCAGCCAGCAACTTCTATTGTACGTTTTGCCTGATATTTTACTGCCTTTTCCACATCTTCCTTCATGTTCCCATCTTGATCAACTGTAACACTTGTCCCATACGGATTCCCACCAGCTTCAAATAAAACAGGATCAGAATAACCAGGTGAAGCAACAATCGCCCCCCAATGATACATCGTTGTATAGAGATTTAATATGGTGGCCTCCTGCCCCCCATGTGGATTGGAAGCCGAGGACATGGCACTTACAACTTTATTAACTAACTTACCATTAAACCATAAACCACCTGTTTGATCTAAAAATTGCCTCATTTGCGCAGGCATATTTCCAAACCTTGTTGGGACACTGAAGATAATGGCATCTGCCCATTCTAAGTCTTCTAACGATACGGATGGAACATCCTCGGTCTCTTCTAGATGAGCTTTCCAAGAAGGGTTTTGCTCTATGGCTTCTTTTGGAGCAAGTTCTGGCACCTTGAATACTTTTGCCTGAGCACCCACTTCCTCAGCCCCTTCTTTGGCCCATTTTGCCAACTGATAGTTTGTCCCAGTTGAACTATAGTAATGATAGCTAAATTTACATTTGACATTAGTCACCAACTCCTTTGTTATCTCAAACGTTTCCTAGTTTCCCCCAAATTTACAAGACTATTCATTCTTGTACTATTAGGAGTTGTACCCTACCTAAAAACATTTTAAACATTATTAGTACCAACAATTAATACTTGGTAATAAAATTATTTTTATTTATAATTATAGTTAAGTGTGAAAGGGGGGATTTGAGTTTTTGCAAAAAAAAAGAAAAATAGGTCTTGGGTTACAGACAGTACTGCCTATTTACCGAATCATTTAAGGGATCATCCTGACGTCTATTCCGTTCCCATTGGTATCATCTTTGGAAATCAAGTTTATGATGATGGAATAGAGCTAACGACGGAAGAGCTGTATGAAAAAATATTAAACGGCACGACAGTACCTAAAACTTCTCAACCTTCCGTTGGAAAGTTTGCAGAGCTTTATGACATGTTGAAAAAAAACTATGAATCTGCTATTGCAATACATGTTTCTAATAAACTAAGTGGGACAATCGAAAGTTCACGGAGTGGAAAAGAACTTGCTGGCTTTAATGTTGAGATTATCGATTCTTTTTCCATTTCATCAGCAATTACCCTTTTACTAGAAAAAGGGCTAGGCCTTATGGAAGAAGGGTTAGATCAACAGGAAATTGCTATTAAGTTAAGGAAAGCAGCTTTTGATACGGAAAATTATATTTTAGTAGGAAACCTTAATCAATTATACAAAGGTGGCAGGATGAACAGTGCCCAATATTTATTAGGTAGTCTCCTGAAAATTAAACCAATCCTGCAAATAAATAAAGAAGGAGAATTAAACGTCTTTGAGAAAGTCCGCTCTGAAAAAAAAGCAATCACTAGAATGCTTGTGCAATTAAATCAAGACGTTTCAGAAAATAGCATTACTAAAGTTTACGTCATGCATGGGAACAATGAAGAAAAAGCACGTTTTTTAAAAGGGGAAATAGTAGCACAATTTCCAGAGATGGAAGTTATCATAGGTGACATAAGCTCCTCCATTGCTGTTCATGCTGGTGAAGGAACACTAGGTCTCGTTTGGCATAAGAAAGAACAAAGGCGCAAGCGCCCTGTCTCAAAGAGGCAAAGCGCGCTTTGCCGCTCCGACGTAGAAAACTGGACTGAGCCGAGTGAGATAAAGGAGAGTCGAAAGGCGTGAGACTTTCGCTCTCGACTTATCGTAAACGAGGTGAGGGAAGTTTCTCAACGTCGATAGGGCGCTGGAGCTAGACGATATTCAACATAAGTTATCCACATTTAGATAAAATATAATTTCCTAAACAATAAGAAAAGCGCAAGGCGCCTGCCTATCGAAGCGGCAACGCACGCGTTGCCTATCCGACAAGCAAATGCTTTTGAACGATAAAAAGCGCTTTTTGCTTTTTATTCGGGCAAAACATTTGACCTCGAGCCGATGGCGCCTGAAGCTAGACATAAATTCGAAGAATTTTACTTCTTATCTCGCAAAAAAGAAGGCTTTGAAAAGCCTTCCTTTACGTTTATTTTTTCCCAATGGCAACTCGCCAAATTTCTGGCCCTTCTTCTAAATACTTCCACTCGAATTTACCATCCCGTTCCATCATAAATTGGTACCTAAGGGGTCTTGGGTCATGGTCATTCGTTAACTCCATTGCCTCACCTGAATCTAAACCATCGAAGGTTTCAAAAATACGCGGATGGCGAAACTTCGGTTCAATTTCAGGAGCATAAATTTTCACTTTAATATTTTCGTTACTCATTAAATAGCCTCCTAACTTAAATAAAGTAGTAACTGATTCTTCTTAATGGTAACCTAACTACTTTATATAGGTTGTGAGGTAGAACACTTTAGAGGTAATTAATTGAAAAGGGGGAAAGTTTAAACTACTCGTCTGTAAACAACCCCTTTGCATTACCTACAAAATAAAGCTTAGAAAGCCCCGTGCAGGTTTCATCTGTCAAATCAAACTTAGATGGCGTTATAGTCATGTCAAAATAGCTTGTAATATCTTGATTATTAAACCAATCAGTATTATTTTCAACATGATGATTCACATTGCTCCAGGCTCTTGAAAGGACTGGACTATAAATAAATGGAGATCCTTTCTTTTGACAACTATGTCCAATTTGTTTTTTTCCAAATTGAAGGATCCTTCGTATAAACATGGTGCCAGTAGTCTGCTCTAGACCCAGTATGCTTTACTTCTTTTGCAAATTGAAAGGCTGCTTTGTTCACTTTAGAAATCCCAAATAATATAGTATATAACTGTTTCCCTACTTTAATCCTTTCTCCTACATCAGTAAAGTTTAGGACTTTTCTTCCTGCCAACTGACATATTCTTTTTTTTATTCCCATATGGAAACACTACTTGTGTTAACTGAAAAAGCTCTTGAAGCTTATATTCCCAGCTATTAAGTATGTTCTCCATAAAATTATGTTTTTTCATTACATGTTGTTCTAAATGCTGTTGTTCATTAATGATTAAAGACACGGTCAGTAGTTGAGAATTACGACAGTGGTAAAATGCTTCCCATAGAGTGGTCATAAACAAGGATACATTAAAATGAGGCAATAGGTGAAAATAGCTTTTATCATTTAATTTACTCCGTTCATATAAAAGTAACTGTGGAAACGCATCATTAAAAATTGTCCAATTTGCTTTTTCTAAGAAGAGAAAGAAATTATCTTTTTCTTTTGTCTCCAATAAGCCATTCAACAAACTCCCCTTCAAATCTGTCATATTCCATCCACCGTTTCGAGACACCATATGTGCTAAAAAGGCCCAATGTATTTCAGGGTGCTTTATATAAAAATCAAAATATGCCTTTGTTCTCGTTATATTGTTGACATTAAGCTGTTTAGTTTTACTTTTTATTTCCTTTATTATATTTTCGTCTGAAGAAAGCTTATAATTTGGCCGTTTGGATAAATATGCCTTATTTAGTTCCTTCTGGATATTCACAATACTACTTTCATCGAATTTTAATTCTTTCCATTGTTTAGTTGTCAGCGTCTCCAATTTTAAGGATTGATACTTATTTTTCCCTAACTCATAAATATATTTAAATACACTTTCAAATGGACTTAACTTGTTGGTCCTTTCCATAATCTTCCCTCCTGCCCACCATATATATATATGAACAATAGTAAAGAAATGGTGAAGGGTTATTTTATATATTGTGGCAGGGATACCCTGACATAATAACGGTGTTTTTACTGATAATAATAAATGTTTGAGGGATTCAAACATCTATTTAGAGGGGGACTTCAAATGAATTACATGAATATGTTGGGGATGAAAAAAAATAATAACACTCGTAATGGCATCATGCTTACATTGGTGGGTGTCGGTGTTGGTGCAGCAGCGTATAGCATGATGAGAGGCAGAAACAACGGCGACATAATGCGACCAATCCAACGCACCATGGAACAAATGAGAGATCAAATGAGTTAAAAAGGTGAAAAACAGCAAAAATCGGGTACCATTTTCAGGGTACCCGATTCCTTTAAATCATAAGGTTAATTTCTTTAACTCATCCAGTTCGTTTGCCAAGGATTCTTTTTCTCTACCCATAAGTAGAACTTCAAATCTCTCCAATTCAGTCCAAATGGCATCAACAAGTTGATTTTTTGCTTGAAATTCTATTTCCTCAAGTTTAATTGCTAATTTTTCCTTTAGTTTGTTTGTTTCACGTTCAATGGCTATACTAGCAGAAGTTGTTCCATCAGTAACTAGCGTTTCCTTTAGCTCTTTCCATTTACCATTTTCAAAAAAGTCTTTTTTATTATTTAAAAACAATAAATAGTTGCTCGGTTGAATAATAATGGATGCGTCATAATCTACTTGTGGTCCTTGAAAATCAGTTGTTGCCTCTTGGTGTATATGGGGTAATTTTTCTTGAATTCTTTTTATTTCCCCATCCATCCATTTGTTTGAACGGAACTTTATTTTTTCTTCTACCCGGATTAACGTTCCTTCTAATTCTTGCTTTAAAAATTGTTCTCCTAATCGTTTCCAATCGCCAATAGCACCAGTTAATTGTCGGTGTAGTTCCTTTTTCGTATTGCCTGTCAACACTGCCACATTTATTGCAGTGGAGTAATAATCATTTAAAACGAACCTCATGCGATCCTTTAAATACAGTTCTAATTGGTCAAGCTCTTGAAAAATGTCTCTCCTAGCATGACTAAAAGTACTATCTTTTATTGTTTGCTGTTCCTTATGAACTATCTCTTTTAAGACAGTATGTTTTCTTTCCTTTTCAGCCTTTTCTTCATCCATTAGTTGTAAACTATCCCTTAATTTGTCCACATAATGTCCCAACTGATGAGAAATCAATTTAATGCTTAATTCCTTCAATTCAATTATGGAAGCATTATAAAAAGTGGATTCAAATTGAGTAAAGGAGGTTTCTTCTAAATTGCCTTTCTTTTTGTTCAGTAAACCTTCTTTACTTGAAAGGTGATACAGCCTCGGCTTCATTATTCCATTATGTTCTAATTGATCATGGACGTGCTTCCTAACTCCATTTAATTCCCCATAACTCTCTGCCAAGTCAGCAGCATTAATAACAAAATAAAGCTTATCATATTTAAAGCTTTCATTTACCTTCCCTAACTGCTGTAAGAAATACTGATCTGCTTTAGAAAAGGCATGATTATAATACGTCAAATAAAAAATGGCGTCAGACTGACGGAGTTGTTGAAAGGCTACGTTTGTGTGTCTCCCATGTATGGAGTTCACTCCTGGTGTGTCTACTAAAACAATCCCCTTTTCCGTTAAAGGGCAGTCATAGTAAATTGTTATTTTTTCTACCAGACAGGCATTACTTTCCTTAGCAGCATATTTTTCAACTTCTGAAACTGGTACAGAAAAGCTGTTCCCTAACTGCCAATCATTAGTAGCTAAACTTTCCTTTAACGTTAAAAGGTATTCTGCATAAGTTTTTTGGATATTAGTGATAAATTGATCCCATTTAGGAGACCATTCTTTCAAGCGACAAATATCTAGATCAACATCTAACTGTTGGCCAACAGAGCGTACTTCATTATTCAAAGCAGTCTCTGACTTAATACTTATTAATGCCGTTCTATGTGGATTATCTTCAGTTGATTTTTCAATAATATTTACGGTTGCTGTCGTAGGGTTGGGAGAAACCTTTAAAACCTCTTCCCCTAATAGAGCATTAGCAAAGCTTGACTTTCCTGCACTAAAGGCTCCAAACAACGAAATAATAAATTGCTGGTTTTTATAACGGTCTACTCTTTTTAATAATTGGTTACTTTCTTTTTTTTAATACCTCATTATCCTTTTTCTTCTTAAGAACACGCTTAATATTATCTAACCATGTTAACGCTTCTTTTTCGTTAAAGGAGGGGGCAGCAGATTTTTCACCGAATGTCCAATCGGTTTCAATGACACTTTCCTCAGGCAACGTGACATGTAAAAAGCCTTTTCCCTTATCTTGTGGATAAGAAAGGTGTGTACTTTTTTCTAGCTGATGAAAATACATGTCACCAGAAGGAAGGGCCTTCCTTCTTTCTTTGATTAGATTAATTTTTCTATTGTAACCATCCTTGATGGAATCAATGGATTGAATAAACTTATCTATTTCTTTTAATTCATCAAATTGAAGGGCTACAAGTCTTTTTTCTTGATTTATATACTGTTCCAACCCATCTATCTGCATTGCCAAAAGTTTTACAGCTTTTAAACGGATTGCCTTAACAATATGGCTGGTTACCTCTTTCGTAAACTGGAATACATAATCCCGATTAGAGTGACCCGTCTTTACAAGCCCTTTCAGAAATTCTCCGTCGACCGTATACGTCAATTGATCATACGCTTCTTCGAATTCGATGGAATTAGATAGTTTTGAGCGATCCACTTCCTGAAAAAAGCCCTGTACGTGAAACAATAACTGAGATTTCACTTTTTCTTGTAAATCTGCTGTTAATAAACCAAGTCTCCTATCTTGTTCCTCTTTCGTTTTCTTTTTAGAGAAGAGTAACCCCATTTTAAAGCTTGGTTGTATAGATTCAATCCACTTTCTCGTTAAATCTGTAGTTGTAAAAGGAAACAAAGTAACATTCTTAAAAAGGGGTCCTAAGTCCTCCTCCATACGTTTCCTTAAAAGCTCTTTATAGTTAG
>JAJOJL010000048.1 GCA_021208645.1 Bacillus sp. (in: firmicutes)
GGTTTTTGCAATTAGTGGGAGATGAATCGCCTCTTTTTTTGTTTTTTAATTAGAAGGGTTAAAACGAGACAAATGTATGTTCGTTTTGGTATAATGATCTTAAGAAATATTGTTGGAAAGGTGTGCAGAGAATGACGACCAAAGCCTATTTTTCCAATCGAATCTACAAAAAGGACTTACCAACTGGCTTCGTAGAGTCTACTCAGCATACCCTTCGCATATTTAATCAAGCCAAACATTTTCGTGTTCAAGAAGAAATACGGGAACTTCGTGGAGTGAAAGAGAAGCAGGAAACATCACTTCACCAACGGGTCAAACGACGTTATCACTTAAATGATTATTATGCCAATAGTGTGGTTCAAGCAGGCAAGGCGTTGTTGTCTTCACAACAAGAACTAACGAAAATGTACCTAACTATTAAAGAAGAACAACAAAAGGCAACGAAAAAGAAAGTCAAGACAACCAAATCCCGTCTCACGACCCTTCGTAAAATTAAAGCGTCTTTCGTAAAAGGAAAGCCGAAATTCAATAAAACCTCTCCTGAACAACAAAAGGGTCGGTATTTTGTTGTGGAATATAAAGGAAAGACGGATTTGTACCATAACCACTATGATTTTGAACACCTCTACTTAGATGTTCAACTGGAACGATTGGAAGCCAGATTGGGCCGTTTAATGTTTAAGCTCGACCGCATCCAAAAGCAGAAGAAAACGTTGACAACCAAACAAAAAGGCATTTGTTTTGGAAGTAAAAAATTAGCCAAGGCGAGGACGACATTGGAACACTATGAAAACAACCCCACATCCTGGCAAGAAGATTGGAGCCTTGCCCGTTATGGGAAAATGACTATTTCAGGGCGAAAAGACGCCAAAGATGGTAATTTTGTGTTTCACTATAACCCTTTCAATCGAACCCTCATATTCAAAACAATCGATGAAACGGTCGTTAGTTGGGATAACGTTACGTTTCCTTATGGCCAAGAAAATGTGGACAAGGCTATCTCCACACAGCTTCAGCTCAAAGACAAGAAGAAGTTTGGTCAACCGATAGGTTGGTCATTAGAAGATCACGGAGACTATTACATTGTAAAATGCTTGATCGATCTGGAACCCACCCCCTTTGTTAATTATGCTAAAACAGAAGGGGTTATTGGCGTGGATTTAAACGTGGATCACTTTGCCATTTCTACTATTAATGGCATTGGTCAGTTAACGGACTCCTTTTGCATGAAGTTTGATTTACATGGGAAAACAAGTGGGCAAGTCATTAAAATTATCGAAGCGGAAGTCATGGGATTGATAGATTATGCCGCTCAGCACCATAAACCTATTGTAATTGAGAAACTGAATACAACAAAAGCAAAGGTGAAAACTCCTTACGGCAATAAAAAAGCAAACCGGTTAAAAAGCCAGTTTGCCTACAAAATAATGATAACAGCCATTAAAAGCCGTGCCGAGAAAATGGGTGTAGAAGTGTTGGAAGTCAATCCAGCCTACACCTCTCAAATCGGGAAAATGAAATATATGCGCCGATTAGGAATATCGATTCACGAATCAGCATCCTATGTCATCGCTCGACGAGCGATGGGTTTTAAAGAAAAGCTCCCACCAGTGTTGCATTCCTTTGTTCCAGAGAAGAAACAAGGTCTACATCATTGGGCGCAATGGGCTGCGGTGTCTTCCTCCCTATCTTTTGTACAAGTATGTACCTTCTACAAGATAGAGCTTTCTGACCAAAGCAGGGTGAACAAGTGGCGTTCACTATTCCCTCAAGGGGCTTTGTTAGACTTTGAGATAATAGGTTTGTCTAGGTTAGAAAGCAGAAAATCTAACATCTAGTTGAACAGGTGTTGGTCCTGCATTTTTTGAATGCGGTGTCCTTTTATTAGGAATCCCCTTCCAAGTTTCCGTAAGGGAATTTGGTGGGGGTAGTTCAATCGTTATAAGCATTTGCTCCATAATGAACTGTTTCATTTTTTTCCATTTGCAACCATAGTACATCCATCACCAGAAGATACATTCCAGTCCACATACGTATAACCTTTTTCTTTAATGTCATTCATAGGAATTCCCCCTTTTTTTCCTTGCTTTTTTCATGGTGGAATTGTACGGTAAAATTGGTATCTTTTTTTCATTGTTTTAGACGGTAAACAGAAAGGAAAGTTACAAAATCTACTAAAATAAGACAATAGTATAGGGGGGAATAAAATGGAGTGGCTTACAGTACTAGTTTTAATTGTAATTGGAGTAGTCTTATTAAAAATTGTCGGTAAAATTTTAAAATTTGTTATAGGAATCGCTATCGTTGGTTTGATTATTTATGTTTTATTAACTCAGTTTGAAAATGCATTAAGCATCTCAAGTATTTTTGTTTAATGATCGTTTTTAATGGGGATTGTATTAGAAGAAATACATAGGAGGCGATTCATGTGAAAACTCGTATCGAAAGGGATACTCTTGGAGAAATAGAGGTACCTGTAGATAAATGGTGGGGAGCACAAACACAACGCAGCCTTGAGAATTTTAAGATTGGAACGGAAAAAATGCCAAAAGAAGTGATGGAGGCGTTCACCATCCTTAAGGAAGCATGTGCGGTTGCCAACCTCCGTCTTGGTAATTTGGAAGAGAAAAAGGGGGAGATGATTCAAGAAGTTTGCCAGGAATTTAGAAAGAACTTGTCGCAGACGTTGGAACATTTTCCATTAGTTGTTTGGCAGACTGGGAGCGGAACACAGTCTAACATGAATATGAATGAAGTAATTGCCAATCGGGGAAATGAAAAATTAGCTGCTAAAAGTGAGGAACTTCGTATTCATCCAAATGATGACGTGAATCGATCGCAAAGTTCTAATGATACCTTTCCAACTGCTATGCATATTGCTGCCTTAAAAAGCATACATGAGCAACTGCTTCCGGCATTATTCCATTTAAAATCAGCAATACTAGTGAAAAAAAGAGAATTTGAGGATGTTATTAAAATAGGTCGTACCCACCTTCAGGATGCCACCCCTTTAACATTAGGTCAGGAGATTAGTGGATGGGAACATATGCTTACTAAAAGTGAGACTATGATCAAAGAATCCTCCCAACAGTTGAGATACCTTGCGATAGGTGGAACGGCAGTTGGTACGGGAATCAATGCTCACCCTAAGTTCGGCGAATACACAGCAGAGGAAATATCAAGGATTACTGGTGAGAGCTTTTTCTCATCGGAAAATAAATTCCATGCCCTAACAAGTCACGATGAAATTATTTATGTCCATGGAGCCATTAAAGCATTGGCTGCGGATTTAATGAAGATCGCCAACGACATTCGCTGGCTTTCTAGCGGTCCAAGATCAGGGATTGGTGAAATTACAATACCAGCCAATGAACCAGGAAGTTCGATCATGCCTGGGAAGGTTAACCCAACTCAAAGTGAGGCGTTGACCATGGTAGTATCCCAAGTTTTTGGTAATGATGCCACGATTGGTTTTGCAGCCAGTCAAGGGAACTTTGAGTTAAATGTATTTAAGCCTGTGATCATTTACAATTTTCTGCAATCAATACAATTGCTTAGTGATGCCATGATATCTTTTACAGATAAATGTGTAGTCGGTATAGAAGCAAATCATGAGGTCATAGAAGAACATATGAGAAATTCCCTCATGCTTGTAACGGCTTTAAATCCATATATCGGTTATGAAAAAGCAGCAGAAATTGCGAAAAAAGCGTATCATGATAAAACAACATTGAAGGAATCTGCCATTTCGTTAGGGTATTTAACGGAGGAAGAGTTTGACCAATATGTCGATCCTTCGAAAATGATTCATCCACAAGGGTAGCTAACAAACTCAGTTCTAATTAAGGAGAACTGAGTTTTTTATATTGGAGTTGGAATGAAGATAACTGACAATCTTAGTACTGTATGTTCCTGTTTGTTCATCGAATTAGGGGGAGGAAGTGTTGGACAATTGGAAATTTTCTGTGGTACTGTAAAAATGAAAAGGGGGCTACTTACATATGAAAATATTTGATTTACATTGCGATGCATTACTTCGGTTGTGGGAGGACCGGAGCAGATCATTTACAAATGACACAGCATTAGATACTAACTTCCAACGTCTACAACAAGGGAAAGTACAGTTACAGTTCTTTGCCATCTTTATTGAGCCTGAATTTCCTAGCGACTTAAAGTTTCAAATTGCGATGGAACAAGCAGATTTATTTCACAATGAAGTTGTTGGGAAGCATGAGAAAATTAAAAAAATATCAGATTGGAATGAGATTGGTCAGTTAAAAGAAGGAGAAATAGGGGCTGTTTTAACGTTGGAAGGGGCAGATGCTATTGGAAATGACCTGACTAAATTACGAACATTATATCAACTTGGTGTGAAATCTGTCGGTTTAACATGGAACAATGCCAACCTTTGTGCAGATGGAGCAGGGGAGCCCCGTGCTGGAGGGTTGACCGAGCTCGGCTTTGAGGTGGTTAGGTTAAACAATGAAAACAGGGTATTGACGGATGTTTCCCATTTAAGTGAAGCTGGATTTTGGGATGTGATGGAATCGGCTCACTATCCAATCGCATCCCATTCAAATTCAAAAACCCTCTGTGACCACCCAAGGAATTTAACTGATGAGCAGGCACAAGCAATTTTCTCCAAAGGTGGTTTTATTGGTTTAGTTTATAATCCACCATTCATTACGGGCAGGGACGATGCTACTATGGATGATCTTTTGAAACATTTGGAGCATTTTTGTGAATTAGGAGGAAAAGAAAACATAGCTTTTGGCTCTGATTTTGATGGTATTTCTCATTATGTTAAAAATCTTGAGGATGCAGGAGAATATCAAAACCTGATCAATGAACTTCTGAAAGATACCGTGAAGAAGATGTACGGGGATTTGCCTTTGAGAATGTCTTGAAAAGTTTGCCATATTAAAGAAGATGGAATGTTATTTTTATATGGACAGGAGTTAAACATCGGGGTGAATTTATGCACAGAGACATAAAGCAGGCAGTTACATCCATAAACGACCACTCGGAAATTTTACTAATCAAAAAAGTTGCTGGTGGAGAAATTAATGAGGCGTTTTATATTGAAACAGAGCGAAGGGCCTATTTTATTAAATTTAATCAATGCGTTAAGGACGATTTTTTTCAAGTAGAAGTGGAAGGGCTATTAGAGTTAAAGCAATCAAAGGTTGTTAGAGTTCCAGAAATATATGGCTTCTACGAAAATGAACATACGAAAGTAAAAGGTCTTCTTCTTCAATGGATAACTGGAGAACAAACCAATGAAACCATATTACAGTTAGGGAAAGACGTGGCAAAACTCCACCAAACGAAAGGGGAGTACTTTGGCTTTAGACGGGATACTTACATTGGTGAAATTCCCCAAAGAAACGGAAAATTTAAAAGCTGGCTGGAGTATTATAGACAAAACCGATTGGGCGCTCAAATGTTTTTGGCCGAGAAACAAGGTTACTTGACGAAAAAGCGATGGCAAAACATGGACTTTATTATGAATCACTTGGATCAATGGATTCCTGAAAAGGTAGCTCCAGTTTTGCTGCACGGAGACTTATGGTCAGAAAATTGGCTTGTGGGGAAAGGGGGAAGTCCATATCTCATTGACCCCTCTATCTTATATGGTCATCATGAGTTTGAATTGGCTTTCACTGAACTATTTGGTGGCTTCCCTAAAATCTTTTATGATCAATATCATGAAATTACGCCCATTGATGTAGAATATGTAAACAGAAAAGAAATATATCAGTTATTTTATTTGCTCGTTCATTTAAATGTGTTTGGTGAAATGTATGGAAAACAAGTAGACAGGATACTAAACAAATATACACCATAAAACTAAGTCACATTATGGTATGGAATAATTACGAGGATAGTAAAGGAGTCGATGAAATACATGGCAGAAAAAGATCTAATGAAAGCAACCTTTGCTGGGGGCTGTTTTTGGTGTATGGTATCCCCTTTCGAAGAGCAGCCTGGAATTCACGGGGTTGTCTCTGGGTATACAGGAGGACATAAAGATAATCCTACGTACGAGGAAGTGTGCACAAATACTACTGGGCATTTAGAGGCAGTGCAAATAACATATGATCCTAATGTGTTTTCGTATGAAAGACTATTAGGTTTATTTTGGGCGCAAATTGATCCGACAGATCCAGGCGGTCAGTTTCATGATCGGGGCGAATCTTATCAGACAGCCATTTTTTATCATGATGAGGAGCAAAGGCAGCTTGCAGAAAAATCAAAGATTGCATTAGAAAATAGTGGACGATTCTCTAAGCCTATTGTGACGGAAATCAGAGAGGCATCTACCTTTTATCCTGCTGAGGAATATCACCAACAGTACTATCGGAAAAATCCCCTTCACTATAAAATGTACCGTAAAGGGAGTGGTAGGGAAGACTTTATTAACAAAAATTGGAGTGAAAAGTTGTGAGTAAAGAAGAGTTAAAAAAGAAACTTACACCGATACAGTATGAAGTGACTCAGAATAATGGCACGGAGCGGCCCTTTCACAACGAATACTGGGATTTCTTTGAAGATGGCATTTATGTAGATATCGTTTCTGGGGAACCGCTGTTTAGTTCGAAGGATAAATTTGATTCTTCTTGTGGATGGCCAAGTTTTACGAAACCATTGAAAGAAGAACAGATTGTAGAGAAGCAAGACTTCAGTCATTTTATGGTTCGAACCGAGGTTCGAAGTAAGGAGGCAGACTCTCATTTAGGGCACGTATTTGAAGATGGGCCACCACCTACTGGATTAAGGTATTGCATAAATTCAGCAGCCATCCGATTCATACCAAAACAAGATTTAGAGAAAGAAGGATATGGGCAATTTGGTTCATTATTTTTAAATGATAAATAACGAGAAAGCCCCCTCTAAAAATCATCATGTGAGGGGGCCATTTATTGATACTGCTTTTCTATAAACGAATTCTGTTAAAAAAGGCTGCTATTTCATACTTTCTTGGTTTGGAAAGGTCAACAGGATATGGATCCCTTGAATGATTTAAAACGTCTAAACCCTCCCCATCTAGCCTGTCCATGAGCTTATCGATGGCAACTTTTAATCTTATAGTATCACCATTCCGTCTTGACTCATTTAGAAGGTATTTTAGCATATACGAAATTGCGCGGGTTTGACTCTCATCAATGAGTTGTTCCACGTAGTGTAATTGTACGTTATTTCTACCTATTAAGATTGATCTTTTTCCTTTACTGTCTATTTTTTCTTTTTTTATCTAATAAACTTTTGATTTTATCGAGATGTAATTGCCGATGGTCTATATTTCCTATAGGGCCGTCTCCCTCTACTTGCCGTGTGATGTGACTGGAAGCAATTCGTTTTGCCTCTTCAGTCTTGTCGAATGGTTGATAATTATTCATTAAGATAACGTTGTCTGCTACATCGAAATAATCTCCTGATCCCCCAATTACTAATACAGTAGAAACGTCTTTTTCTTCGTGTAATTGTTTTACTCTGTCAATAAACGGAGTTATGGGTTCCTGATCTTTGTTAACTAGTTTTTGCATCCGGCTGTCTCTGATCATGAAATTAGTTGCGCTAGTGTCTTCGTCAATGAAAAGAACCTTTGCCTCCATCTCTAACGCCTCTATAATATTTGCTGCTTGTGAAGTACTCCCACTGGCATCATCAGAAGAAAACTTTTCTGTTCTTTTTTCAAAGGGAAGTTGATTAATAAAAGCTGAAATATTCACATCGTTGACTGCTCGTCCATCCTCTGCCCTAATTTTGACTGCAGTACTATCTACAATCACATATTCTCTTCCGTCGCCAAGTTCATGGTTATACACACCACGTTCAAGCCCTTGAAGAAGTGTACTTTTTCCGTGGTACCCTCCTCCAACAATGAGTGTTATTCCTTTGGAGATACCCATTCCTTTAAGCTTTTTGCCATTAGATAAAGGAATACAAATTTCAAAGGCAGTAGGAGAGAGGAAAGGAACTACTTGTTTTCCATGTAGAGGAAGCTGGCTTACTCCGCTTCTTCTTGGCAAAATAGAACCGTTACCAATAAAAGCAATTAATTGGTTGGTTTTCAAATATTTTCTTATTTCTGTTTGCTCATCAGCTAAGTTAATCAATTGTTTTAAATTGTTACGATCATAGTTACGAATTGTATCCTTTAGAACAGCAGGGAGTAAGGAACAAAGTAACTCCATACATTGTTTTCCTAAAATGGTTCTTCCTCGTGCCGGTAATCCAACCATAATACGAAATTCTATTCCACTAGTATTGATGTTTACTGAAGTTCGTTCTAACATGGCCTGTCCAGGTGAATCGATCATGATTAGACCACTTTTTTCCTGTTCCACGGATGGTGTTTTTTTGATGTTGAATAACAGAGGCGAAAGATTTTCCAAAGAAATGTTCAAAGGCAACACGACGGTGGTACTCTTTAAACATATCTAAGTTAAAATCTGTTTGTTTAATTGGAACGAACAGTCTTAGTTTGGAGGGACTAGCGAAGGGATCGCCTTGAACATAGTCTACAGTCATCGTATAGAAAGGTCCTTCATATGTTCCTTGTATACCTTTTAATGCTTTATAGCCTTTCCCGTCTAAATTAGTTAGTTTTTTTCGTAAGTTATCCATAAAAATATCTCCCTTTAATATTATTTCTCCCCACGAATAATTACTGTTGTGTTGGAAAGCCTAACCTTGAAAAAAAAAGACGACAAGGAGATGTTTTTGGTGAAAAAGAAAACGATTCTGTTTATGCTATCCTTTACTTTAATCACCCTATTCCACTCGCAAGGAGTAGCAGCAGTAAGCGATGGGGCTGCTGTAAGAATAATACACGCATCTCCAGATGCCCCAAATCTTGATATTTATTTCAAAAAAGAAAATCTCTTTAGTGAAATACCGTTTAAACATTTAAGTGAATATGTAAGTCTGCCAGAAGGTAGCTATAAAATTCAAGTATATCCCGAAGGGGCAAATCCTAAAAAAGAAAAACCAATTATAAAAGAAAAAGTAGATATTCATGCCGGTGAACCGACAACTCTAGCGGTTATTGGGCAGGATAATGAATTTAGCCTCATTGCCTATTTAGATAAAGTAAATGAAGAAAAGGAGTCTGAAATTCGACTGGTACATTTAGCACCGGATATATCTCAAATTACTCTTGAAGGGAAATCAGTTCTGGTTGAAAACTTATCTTATTCAAAAGCAAGTGAATATGTCCAAGTGGAACCTACTAAACAGGATATAAAGATTACTAACTCAGGTCAAGGGGGAACCTTGTACGAAATACCTAATTTACAATTAATGGAAGGGTTAAACTATTCTATTTTTACTTTAGGCCTGCTAAATGGTGAACCTGGTTTTGACGTTGTCATAACAAAGGATCAGTTAAAGTAAGGTAGTCTTGGAGTGGGAATACTTTCCACTCCTTTTTATTTCATTTGTAATACAATTATCATGAAACATGACTTGTTACAGAAATATCAAATATGGTTGTATTGAAGTATACAAATGAAATGGTAAAGGTGATTAGTATGGGTAAAATAAAACAATTTAAACTAACATCAGCTCTTATTATCCTTACTCTAGTCTTATCAACTACAAATACAGGATCAGCTTCCACACCTAACCTTCATAGTGAAGCGGCTGTTCTTATAGACAGCAATACTGGTGAAATTTTATTTGATAAACAAGCTAATCAAGAAATGTACCCTGCAAGCATCACGAAAATTTTGACAGCAATTATCACCATTGAAACAAGAGATTTAGATGAAGTAGTTACTGTAAGTAACAACGCCGTTCGCGCTATTGGGACAAGGGTTTATTTATTGGAAAATGAACAAATTACAATTGGGCAGTTGTTGCAAGGACTAATGGTAAGTTCAGGAAATGATGCTGCAATTGCACTTGCTGAACATATTGACGGTTCCGTTGAAGCCTTTGCAGAGCGAATGAATCGATATGCCCGTTACCGGATAGGAGTCAGTGACAAAACAAATTTCTCAAATCCCCATGGTTTATTCGAAAATGATCTTATTGTCACAGCAGCAGATATGGCCAAAATTAGTGCTTATGCCATGAAAAATGAAACGTTTCGGAATTTAGTAGGCACCCATTTTGTTGATTGGGTAGGAGAAGGCTGGGAGACTCGAATTTTTAATCACCATCCTTTATTGAGGTCCAATGAAAAGGTCATAGGCATTAAAAATGGATTTGTTAGGATGTCAGGTTTTACACTTGTTACTGCAGCGGAAATGAATGGTACAGAACTTATTGCAGTCACCTTAAAATCTCCCTCTAGGAATGAAGCGCAACGGGATACTTTAGCTTTATTAGATTATGGTTTTTCAAATTATTCCACACAATGGCTTAGTTTTGATCAAGAGCCTTTACTTTTAGATTATATTTATCCAGAAGAATTTGCAGTTACAGTCCGTTCTGGAGAGAAATTAAATTATTCCATAAAAAATGGCTATATAGTTGTTAATGGGGAAGGGCAACGTGAGATAAAAAAAAGTAGCACTTGAACCTCGGCCTATCATACAGCTAACAAGGTTTAATACAAATCCTGAAAGGGTACTGGAAATAGAGGAAGAAGAGAAATTCCGTTGGTTAAAGTGGTTTAAGCAATTATTCCCATGGACTTTAAAAAAAGACGTTATGATCATTAAGGATCATTCGTCTTTTCTTTTTAAATTGATCATTGTTTGTTATAGTAACAACTATAAGCAGAGGAACTTTCACAATATTAATAGGATATGAACATTATACTATTACATATATTTAGAAGATACATTGTTGGTTAGTGAGGTGAGTATAGTAAATGAAACGGTTTAAGCGGACATTAAAGAATCTGTCTTTAATAAGTGTCATACTTTTAGCTGTAGTAATTCTGTTAATTTCGAGCTCAGTTTATATGTGGCAGATGACAGATGAAGGAAAATTACCAGCAAAAACTGCTGTAGTATTGCATGCCATTAATAACAACTTAGTGACCCTTGACATAAATATTCGTGTGCCAAAGATTGTTTCAGGAAGTCGTGGCGGTGGAGGCAGTCCCCTGTTAAGGGAAGATCTTTATATGCCGGTTTATGGAGATACGAACATCCCTCTACGAATATACCGACCTCAAGGGGAAGGGCCATTCCCTATTATTCTTTACTATCATGGTGGAGCATTTATTAGGGGATTTGGAGATATTAATACTCATGACAATATCATCCGTTCGTTAGCAGCACGTACAAACAGTGTGGTTATTGCTGTAGGATATCGCGTTGCACCAGAATACATTTTTCCAGCGGCAGTGGAAGATGGCTATGCAGCCTTAAATTGGGCCTATGAGAACGCTACAAGCTTCAATGGTGATTCATCCACTATTAGTGTTGTGGGTGATAGCGCAGGAGGCAATATTGCCACCGTTATGACGTTAATGACGAGAGATCGAAACGGGCCTGAAATTACTTCACAAGTTTTGCTATATCCCTTAACGACTTTTAAGGATATCCCGTTAGCTTCAAGGGACATATATGACAGTGGTTACTACCTTCTTTCCCGTTCTGTCATGTATCGTGCAAGAGATTTATATACACCAGAGGAGCTTATGTGGTTAAATCCTTATGCTTCACCTCTTCATGCCGAGGATTTAAGTGGTCTGCCACCAGCTTTAATTATCACTGCTGAATTCGATCCATTAAGAGATGAAGGGGAGGCGTATGCAGAAAGGTTAGCTGAATATGGTGTCCCTGTTAGGGCAACCAGGTATCGCGGTGTCATGCATGGGTTTGTTTCCTTTTATGAGGTTATGCAAAGCGGGCAGTATGGTCTTCAGGAAACTTCCAGTTTTTACGGCAGGCTCATCAAGGAAATGTTTATGCAACAACGCCATTCGAATTACAAGTTAGGCAGCCGCCAGAAGGTTTTGACCGTGTCCGAGATCAAACAGAAGCATTTGCCATTGCTGCCTATTTACTAGGGAGAAGTGGTTGGAACTTTTTTTCGCGATAAGAACATAAAATCAATTGCCAGAGAAGAGTCTCTTTTTTGAAAAGATAATTCTTCGAATTAATGTCTAGCTCCAGGCGCCCTCTGCTTCTGCGCCCTTCGGTGCTCGTCGCAAAGACGCATGGAAGATTTTGCAGGCAGCTCTTGGCTCCGAAAATTTCTGTCCGAATAAAAAAGCAAAAAGCGCTTTTTATCGGTCAGAGCATTTTCCTTTCGGAGAGGCAACGCGCGCGTTGCCGCTTCTAAAGGCGGGCGCCTTGCACTTTTCTTATGAGGTGAGAAACGATGAGAATTAGTTTATCCGTTCCATTATATTTTCTAATACTATTCCAAAGTATCTTTGTAAGCCTCTATTTTATTTATTATTTATATATTGGAACCCATTGGGGATTTGGTGAACGAATTGTTTTGCTTATGGTGTCTGACGGGGTATACCTTTTATTAATCCTTTCCTCCATTAGCCTATATTTAAAGAAGAAGTGGGGCTGGTGGTTAACTGTTCTTGTGTATGGTAAGTTATTTCTTGCAAAAAGTATTGCCCTATTGCTGAAGTTGGGATGATTTACTCTGGGATAATTGCAGAGACATTTCAATTAAATGCTTTTATAGCAGATATTTTTATTTTGTTTATGTATATCATCATCTTGTTCTTTCTCCTTACACCACCAGTACGCCAGCATTTTAGCATAGGTTTTTCAGGAGTTAAATTAGGCTTACTTATATGTGTAGGATCAGTGATTCTATATACAATCTATTTCGTAGTCATGCTTACAGGCGTTTCTATTATGGAATTCTACTAACTATAGTTAAGGTAGGTAAAAAAATGGAACAATTTATCAACGAAAACGTTAGAAACATCCAAATTTCTGGAATAAGACAGTTTTTTAATAAAGTCTCAGCAGTCCCAGATGCTGTCCAGTTAACGTTAGGACAACCAGATTTCTATACTCCAGAGCATATTAAAGAAGCTGGTGTATCAGCAATTTATGAAAATAAGACGACCTACACGGCAAATGCTGGTGAAAAACAACTGTTAGCCGCTGCAAGTGATTTCGTTAAGGAAAAATACGGTTTAAATTATAATCCTGCAGAAGAAGTCATTACTACTATCGGTGCTTCACAAGGAATCGATATTGCCTTTCGAACCATTTTAGAACGAGATGATGAGGTTATTCTCCCTGGTCCTGTTTATCCAGCGTACGCCCCTATCATTACTTTATGTGGTGCAAAACCAGTATACATTGATACAACAGAATCCAATTTCATTATCACAAAGGAACAAATTGAAGCAAAAAAAGACAGCAAGGACGAAGGCAGTTATTCTACCGTATCCTTCTAATCCAACTGGGGCTGTATTGACTCATGAACAAGGAGAAGAACTTGCAAAATATCTACAGAATCAAGAAATATTTGTTGTATCAGATGAAATATATTCTGAGTTGAATTATGATCAAGAACATGTTTCTATCGCCCAATTCCCTGGTATGAAGGAAAAGACAATTGTCATTAATGGGTTATCAAAATCCCATGCCATGACGGGTTGGCGGATCGGGTTTGTTTTTGGACCAGCATATTTAATGAAGCATATATTGAAGGTTCATCAATATAACGTAAGTTGTGCTTCTTCTATCTCACAGCAAGCAGCTTTAGCAGCTTTAAAGAACGGTTTAGAAGATCCCATTAAGATGAAAGAAGAGTATAAAGAACGGCGAGACTATGTACTTGAGAGATTAAATAGGATGGGGCTATCCGCTGTTAAACCAGCAGGGGCTTTTTACATCTTTCCTTCCATTAAAGCTAGCGGGTTAACTTCTAATGCATTTGCTGTCAAACTCCTTGAGGAGGAAAAATTAGCTGTCGTTCCTGGAGATGCTTTTTCGTCCTATGGAGAAGGATACATTCGTCTCTCCTATGCTTATAGCATGGAGCAGTTAAAAGTAGCCCTAGATCGATTAGAAAGCTTTTGGATAAAAACGAAAGCAAGGTGATGACCATGTGTGGACGCTTTACTTTATACGCTGACCCAGATTTTATAAATGATAATTTTGAGCTGGAAAATGGTATGGATTTAAATATTGAGCCAAGATATAATATTGCTCCAACTCAGCCAGTCCTTACTCTAGTTCAAGGAAAGAAAAAAATGAGGGCCGGGTATATGAACTGGGGATTAATCCCCAGTTGGGCAAAAGATGACTCCTTTGCAAGTAAAATGATCAATGCACGATCAGAAACATTACAGGAAAAAAGGTCGTTTCAAGGCTTATTTGGTAAAAGACATTGCATTGTAGCAGCCAATGGTTTTTATGAATGGAAGAAATTGGAGAATAGAAAGCAGCCTTATTATATAAAACTTCAAAATAATGACTTAATGCTGTTTGCAGGTTTGTGGGACAGGTGGAAGAAGAGTAATGGAGAAGAAATAATCAGTTGTACTGTATTAACGACTGATTCAAATGAGAAGATGAAGGACCTTCATGACAGAATGCCCGTTATTATGACAAGGGAAAACATGTCCAGATGGTTGCAATGTACCAAGGCCAACCTAGATGAAATAAAAGAATTGTTAATTCCATATCCGTCAGAAGCCATGACTATTTATCCTGTCTCAACGATGGTTAATAAACCTGTTAACGATGGGCCAACGTGTATTGAAGGGATAAATTAATGTAGATACGGCATATTATGCCGTATTTTTTCTTGTATTTGTTTCCAAAATAAAGAAGGACAATTTGTTGAAGAAAATATTAGATTTGTTCTTCAAAAAACGGGAAAATAGCAAATGGTTGGAAAATTTAAAATGCAATAGTACATTAAGGTCAAAAATTTTGAAAAAATTTATGTTTTGAGTAAATTTCTTTATAGTGATAAAATAAAAATGTACACGTTTTAAACTATTTACATGGTGTTAATGATACAAACACATTAGATAGTTTTTGGAATAACCTAGAAAAGTTAATAATTATTATCACAGGGATTTGCTATATAATTCTAGGGAAAAGAGACAGGAATAATTTTTTAACATAATAATGGAGGGTTAATACATGGGTTCAAACGAAATTCATATTGATGAAGGATGGAGTCAGTTTCACGGTCCGAACTTAGGTTATATGTTGGACATTTATGAAGATTATCTAGAGAATCCAAATTCTGTAGATGATAAATTACAGATTTTCTTTGAAAGATGGGGTGCACCAAACTGTGATGGGAATACAACAGACACACAAGAAGTATCCCACGACCAATTATATGCAACTGTCAATGCCATGAAACTTGCTGATTCCATTCGCAAAAATGGTCATTTGTTAGCAGATATCTCCCCAGTCGAAGAACGAAAAGCAAAAGAGGATTTATTCTCTCTTGAAAGATTTCAGTTAACGGCAGATGCTCTTAAAAATATTCCCGCTCAATTCTTAGCTCCTGATGCACCTTCTAATGTTAGAAATGGCTTAGATGCAATAATGCATTTAAGAAAAGTATACACTGATACAATGGCCTTTGAATTTAATCAAGTTCATGACATGGAAGAGCGAAAATGGCTAATTCACACAGTAGAATCTGGAGACTACAAACCAAAATTAACTGGAGCATTAAAAAAACAACTTTTGAATCGTTTAAATAATGTTGAGGGGTTTGAACACTTCCTTCATAAAACATTCGTAGGTCAAAAGCGGTTTTCCATTGAAGGTCTTGACTCTATGATTCCTATGCTGGACGAATTAGTACGGGAATCAGTCGGGGACGGTACGAAGAAAATATTAATTGGAATGGCACATAGAGGCAGACTTAATGTGTTAGCCCATGTTCTCGGAAAGCCGTATGAAAAGATTTTTTCTGAGTTTCACGATGCACCGAACAAAGACCTTGTTCCTTCAGAGGGATCCGTTGGAATTAACTTTGGATGGACTGGTGATGTGAAATATCATTTAGGGGCAGATCGAGAGATTAAAGAAAATACAGTGGAGGCAACCATAACATTAGCCAATAACCCTAGTCACTTAGAGTTTGTTAATCCAGTAGTAGAAGGATTTGCGAGGGCGGCTCAAGACGACAGATCGAAGCCTGGTTATCCTGTACAAGATAAAAACAAGGCCATGGCTGTTTTAATTCATGGAGATGCAGCTTTCCCTGGTCAGGGGATTGTGGCAGAAACGTTGAATTTAAGTCAGCTTAAAGGTTATTCCACTGGTGGAACCGTTCATATCATTGCCAATAACAGAATTGGTTTTACAACTGTAAGCGGTGACTCACGTTCAACAAATTACGCCAGTGATTTAGCCAAAGGGTTTGAAGTTCCTGTAATCCACGTGAATGCAGACGATCCGGAAGCATGTATAGGAGCAGCCCATTTAGCTTATCAATACCGCAGAAAGTTCCATAAGGATATTCTCATCGATATAATCGGATACCGTCGTTTTGGTCATAACGAGATGGATGAGCCATTAGTGACCCAACCATCTTTGTATAAAAGGATAAAAAATCATGATACGGTGTATCAGGTATATGGAAAGAAATTAGTTGATCTAGGCATTATTAACGTTGAAGAATTGCCAAAAATACGGGAAGAGTACCTTGAAAAACTGGAAAACGAATTTGAAATAATTAAAACACGAAAAGGGGAGGAACGGGAAAAAGTAATGGATCCTCCTGTTTATGTAGAAAACCGATTGGAGGGAATTGAAACGAAGGTAAACATGGACCTCCTAAGGAAAATTAATAATGAACTTCTACAATTCCCAAAACATTTTACCGTTTTTCCGAAGCTTGAAAAAATTCTTAAACGCAGGCTAAAGATGATGGAAGACAATGGTAAAGTTGATTGGGGGCTTGCTGAAACCCTTGCATTTGCTAGTATTATTCAGGAGGGGATTCCTATCCGTTTGAGCGGTCAAGATTCAGAAAGAGGTACATTTTCACAACGGCATCTTGTTATCCATGACCATGAGTCAGATGAGACATATTCACCTATTCATGGCATGCCGTCAGCAAATGCAGCCTTTGCCGTATATAATAGTCCCTTATCAGAAGCTGCTGTTGTTGGTTTTGAATATGGGTATAACGTCCATGCACCTGAAACTCTGACATTGTGGGAAGCGCAGTATGGTGATTTTTCCAACGGAGCACAAGTGATTTTTGATCAATTTATTTCTGCTGGACGTGCAAAGTGGGGACAAAAATCCGGGTTAGTTTTGCTTCTGCCCCATGGATATGAAGGGCAAGGACCAGAGCATTCAAGTGGCAGGGTAGAAAGGTTCCTACAACTTGCTGCAGAAAACAACTGGCATGTGGCGAACTTGACAAAGGCTGGTCAATATTTTCATATACTGCGCCGTCAAGCGAAACTCCTTGAGAAAGAAGAAGTAAGACCGCTTGTTATTATGACTCCAAAAAGTCTCCTAAGAAATGAACGAGTTGCTTCTTCACCTAGTGAGTTATCTGGCGATCGTTTCCATCCTGTCGTTATGCAGTCAGGATTAGGAGAAAACAAAGAAGAAGTGAAGAGAATTGTTTTTTGTTCTGGGAAGATTGCTGTTGATTTAGAAGAGGCTATCCATGATTTTTCAAATTTGGAATGGATGCATATCGCTAGAATTGAAGAACTCTATCCATTTCCTAAAGACTATATAAAAAAAACTCAAGACAGAATATCCAAATGTGGATGAATGGGTTTGGGTACAAGAGGAACCAAGAAATATGGGTGCTTGGCATTATGCACTACCTCATTTACGGGAGATTGCTGGAAACGATATCCCATTGAAATATATCGGTAGAAGGCGACGCTCAAGTACTGCTGAAGGCGATCCGAAGACGCATAAGAAAGAGCAGAACCGAATAGTAACTGGAGCATTGACGCGAGAATTGGAAGGGAGAGACGAGGAATGTTAGAAATAAAGGTCCCAGAATTAGCAGAGTCTGTAACGGAAGGGACCGTTGCAGAGTGGTTGAAAAAGCCTGGAGAATATGTTGAAAAAGGTGAAAACCTAGTAGAACTAGAAACTGATAAAGTAAATGTGGAGATTGCAGCAGATGAAGCAGGAAGACTAATGGAAGTACTTGCAGAGCCAGGGGATACGGTGAAGGTAGGTGACACAATAGCAAAGATTGATGTCAAGGTGGGGGAAGAAGCTACACCTGACATTGATATGTCAAATAAGGAGGAGCCACCATCTCATACGAGAGAAACTACAGAAGAAACAGTAGATACAGTAGAGACATCAAGTAAACCTTCTCGCCCAATCGCTTCTCCAGCTGCAAGGAAAATGGCTCGAGAAAAAGGAATAGATCTAAATGACATTTCTACCCGTGATCCATTAGGCCGTGTGCGAAAAGAGGACATTATAGAATATACTACGGACCATAAACAAACAACAAATGGGAAAGAAAAGCCAGTAACAAAGCCAATTCCATCCCATGATCCAAGGAAACCAGTGGAGCGAATTCGTCTATCCCGCCGTCGTCAAACGATTGCAAAGCGTTTAGTGGAAGCACAGCAAACGGCAGCAATGCTTACTACCTTTAACGAAGTGGATATGACCAATTTATTGGAGCTCCGTAAACGAAGAAAAGATAAATTCTTTGAAGATCACGGTGTAAAGCTGGGGTTCATGTCCTTTTTCACGAAAGCAGTGATTGGGGCATTGAAGAAATACCCCTATGTAAATTCAGAGTTACAAGGTGAAGAACTCGTTTTAAAGAAGTATTACGATATTGGTGTTGCGGTCTCCACTGAAGAAGGATTAGTAGTTCCAGTTGTGAGGGATGCGCAACGGTTGGATTTTGCTGGAATTGAAAAAGAAATTGGCAGATTAGCTGAGAAAGCTCATGAGAAAAAGTTAGCCATTGAAGATCTTCAAGGTGGTACGTTTACCATTACAAACGGGGGAGTATTTGGTTCATTATTTTCAACACCGATCTTAAATACTCCACAGGTTGGAATACTTGGTATGCATACCATTCAACATCGCCCTGTGGCTATTAACAACGAAAAGATAGAAATTCGTCCCATGATGTATATTGCCCTTTCCTACGACCACAGAGTAATTGATGGTAAGGATGCGGTGGGCTTTCTTGTGAAGGTGAAGCAGTTGATTGAAGATCCAGAGTCCCTTCTATTAGAAGGATAAGAAACGAAATAACTATAAAAGTACAAAAGGGTGAGTCAAAAGTTAGATTTACTTTTTGACTCACCCTTATTAAGAGTAACTAATGGAAACTAGCTAGAAGATTGAGTTTCAAAAACTATTTCGATTTGCTTTTTCATCTCCAGGAAAAAATCAGGTATTGGATTCAATCCATCCACTAAAGCATGATACAAACTGTTATAGTACCAATACTGGTCTTCCTTCGATTTTTAAAGGATTTCCAAAGTTTTTCACCAATTTCATCTTTTGCCTCTGCCATGGACAGCAAGTTATGAACTTTATCTGCACAGATAACATACCGTAAGGCTAAGGAAGCAGATTGGTATTTTTTTTGATAGTGGCTGTTTTTCTTTCCAACCAAGTTTTTGATTTGTCTTCTTCTGAGGCGCCTTTTACTAGTTCTGTAATTTGAGACCCAAATTTTTCTTCAATATCATCTAAAGTAAGCTTCGTATCTTCCCACACATCATGGAGCAAAATAGCAGTCAGGATAGTTGTCTGTTCCCCTCGAGAAAAAGGGGAGTCTCTTAAATAATGTTGCGCATACAAAGTAGCTGTAAATGGGTGACTTATATAAGCGACATTTGAGGTTTTACGAGTTTGACCTTCGTGTGCTTCTGTTGCAAAAACTACAGCTTTATGAATAAGAGTTAAATCCATATTTACCTCCCTCTATAAAGTTAAAATATCTCCTGAATACTCACGTATTCTCAAAATTTCCTATTAAACAATATGAAGATGCTTTTCCTTATCGTTTTTATGCGTCTTGTAATAATGTACCATCGCTGAAACGGTTTCATCAAAGGGAGGGCATACGATTCCACTGCCTTGAAGGTCTGCCTCTGCATTTGTTGTATCATAGTATGCCACACATAAATTATAATGTAATGCTTCCTTTTCTACTCTTAACCATTTTCGTATAAAAGAAAGCGATAAGCTCATTTCACTAAAGATCAGAGGAAGTTTCCCCTTTGGACTCTTTCCAAGGTATTCTCGACAAAGCATTCCGTATACTTCAGCCATTTTAAAAGGGGATGGGTCAGTAAGGTGATAGGTTTTGCCCACGCCTATTTCTTGATGGGTTAAATAAAGACTTGCTTTAATAACATAATCAACAGGTACAAAATTCCCGTGAGCCAAACCATTGCCAATGAACGGGATTACTGGCAAAAAAGATAAACGATCTAAAATGTTTAACATAAAATAGGGACCATCAAATTTTGTTGTCTCCCCAGTCTTCGAATGTCCCCTAACTACACCAGGCCGGATAATGGTCGTTGGTACAACATGAGCTATCTCCCTTACTAGTACCTCCGCTTCATATTTTTGTTCGCTCATAGTGATTTTTAAAAGATTGCCCCATTGCAAGTTCTGTTTCATATATCTTCCCTTCCCTTGTTCCGGAAACATAGGCTGTGCTGAAGTACGTATACCGTTTTAGTTTCGCAATTCTTTGGATCCAAGTGTTTACATTTTTTGTCCCAGTTACGTTGACTGCTTTTGCTAGTTGCGGTCTTACTGCCAAGTCATAAATGGCAGCTAAATGAAATACATGGGTAACTGTCTCTTGAAGGAGATTATTTTGTTCCTCTGGGAGAAGAAGGTTTTCCTGTGTAATGTCCCCCAATACAATGGTTATCTTATCTTCTAGAACTCGGTAATCTCTCATTAGATTTTTCGCTTCTTCTGTTGCTTTTTGTTCCATGGACGGAAGAGACAGTAAGTAAATATGGTCAACGGTATTACTATAACTTTTACCACACTCTTTCACCAACTCTTTAGTGATGAAACCAGGAAACCCTGTAAAAAATAAATGTCACCCATGACTAAGTCTCCTTTATATAACAAATTACAAATGGTAAAATATATGTTTTTCCCTCTATCATTTCGACTTATAATAGGAAATCCTT
>JAJOJL010000071.1 GCA_021208645.1 Bacillus sp. (in: firmicutes)
GGAAACGGCCAAGATCGTTTCTGGCTTCGCTTGCAAATTAGTTTCTTGAAAGTTTTCTCGATAGGCTTTGATGATTTCTCTTCCGTCTTTCTCACTCATAAATTGGCCAAAGGCATAGGCTGTTCCATTTTCAGCAGCAAGTTTTGCGCTTTTCTCACTGGTGCCCAGCAGCCATAATATAGGGGCTACGTCTGGAACAGGTGTTGGCTTGATTTTTTCGAACATTTCTTCTTTGGAAAAATCATGATGGAGAAACTTGATTAACGTTTTTAAAGAATCAGGTAAGTGACGAACCTTCTCTAAGAAGTTGCCAGACAGAGCAATCGTCGCTTCTGCCGAACCACCAGGGGCGCGACCAATACCTAAGTCTACTCGCCCAGGGAACAAGGTAGCCAACAAAATTATATGTCTCTGCTACTCGGTAAGGACTGTAGTGGGGGAGGAGCACCGCCCCTGCGCCAATACGTATCGTTTTCGTTTGCCCGCCAATATACCCGAGCATGACTTCTGGAGCAGGGCAAGCAAGATTATCCATGCTATGGTGCTCCGCAATCCAGTAACGAGTATAGCCAAGCGCCTCTGCTGCTTGAGCTAATTTTAAGGATTCCTTAAGGGCCTGTTGCGCTGTGTTCCCAGCAATAATGGGTGATTGGTCTAACATGCTAAGTTTCATAGGAAAGTATCCTCTCTTTTTGCCTCGAATTTAACGATACCGCTCTTCCTTAAATGGATTGGCTGTCATGGAATAGCCTAACTCCTCCCAAAAACCTGCTTCATCTTCCTTCATGAATTCTATGCCAGAAGCCCATTTCGAGCCTTTCCATAAATAGAAAGAAGCAGGCGGAATGAAGCGCAAAGGAAACCCATGTTTTGGGGAAATGTCTGACCATTCTCCCTGATCCGCATCTTTGAAGCGGTAGACAAACAATGCATCATCACCCAGTAAGTCTTTTAAAGGTAAATTTGCCGAGTAGCCAAAAGGATCCCCGTTATAATAACCATATATTTTCACGTAATGGACACCAGGGTTTAGCTTCACTTTTTTTACAACTCTCGAAGGGCAATCCCCTCAAATGCTGTTCCGAATTTAGACCAGGTCGTTACACAATGCATATTAATCGTTGACGTGGTTTTAGGTAAATCCATCACGTCCGAGTAAGTGAACGTTTTTTCCTCTGCCACTTCGCCAAACAGCTTGAATCTCCATGTTTTTTCGTTAAACTCATACACGTCACCTTGGTGTAACACCGGCCATTTCTCTGTTTCGAATTGTCCAGGTGGCAGTTTATTTGTCATATTATTGTTCCTTTCTTTGTGAAAAATTGTCTGCTGATGTTTATCTTGGTAAAAATGATACCGATTTAGGGATTTTTTCGCAACTAACTGAAATGCTAATAGTAGTGGGGGTTGGTAGGTTACAAGATAAGAATCCATATGGATAGGGATTGATTGTGGGATTTCCAGTAGGTTGAGGGGGAAAAAGTTGAAGTGATTTTCTTCCCTAGTGCGAAAGTGGAGCAAGGTGGGCGGGTCCTCCAACGGCAACTTGTTCAAGAAAGTTAACTTGGAGCAAGTTGGGAATGGACCCCAGCATCAACTTGTACAAAGAAGCCACCTTAGAGCAAGTTGTTGAAGATTAGCAGCATCAACTTGTTCTAAAAAGCCAACTTAGAGCAAGTTGCGGAAGGGTAGCCGTATCAACCTGCGCCTAACCCAAACTCTTTATATTGGTAATATGTGAAGTCCTTTCAGTTTAAAACATCATTGAGTCCTGTTATTATAAAAACAAATTCTTATGTATTTACTTTTTGTAAGAGGTTTGCCAACTACTGTCTTAATTAACCGAAATAGCTCCATTCAACCAGCAAAACATAAAGAAAGAGTGATACATTATGCCCATTAATAGACAAGCCAAATCCATAAACGAAATACCCTTTCCGTACTTGACCTTGCGCCAATCGTTCAAGGGGGAACAGCAAGCCAATCCTTCCAACACTCCATTGAACTAGCCCAGTTAACGGAAAAGCTAGGCTACAAACGCTACTGGCTGGCAGAGCACCATAACATGCCAGGTATCGCAAGCTCCGCAACATCCGTTGTTATCGGGCACATAGCAGCACACACCTCCACTATTCGAGTTGGATCAGGTGGGATCATGCTTCCTAACCATTCACCCCTTGTTATCGCGGAGCAGTTTGGAACTCTGGAAGCAATGTATCCTGGCAGAATTGATTTAGGGTTAGGGCGAGCACCAGGAACGGACCAACGAACAGCCCATGCCCTACGTGGTGCAAATTACACCAATGGGGACGACTTCCCAGAACAATTAGAACAGCTGCAGGGCTATTTTCAAGGGACAGAAGGGGTACGAGCAATCCCTGGTGAAGGGGCAACAATCCCGATTTGGTTGTTAGGCTCTAGTGGGTTTAGTGCCCGGCTATCGGCACAGCTAGGAATGCCGTTTGCCTTCGCCAGTCATTTTTCACCAGAAAACACATTACCTGCCCTTGAATTGTATTACACTAACTTCCAACCTTCGGAGGAGCATAAAGAGCCTTATGCCATGGTAGCCGTCAACGTTATTGCGGCGGATACAGATGAGGAAGCGGAATGGCTGTCCACTTCCATCAAACAAAGCTTCCTCAATTTAATGAGGAATACACCATCACAGTTACAGCCACCAGTAGAGAATCTGGATGAACTAATGAGTCCCTATGAACGAACAGTTTTAGAAAAACAATTAAGTTCTACTATCATCGGAAGTCCCTCAACCATAAAGAAGAAGCTGGAATCCTTCTTAGAGGAAACGAGGGCAGATGAGATCATGATCAGCACAATGGTTTATGATCATACCGCACGGCTTCACTCCCACGAACTAGTTGCTGAAGTAAGATTGAAGCACGGGGACGGTCCTAGTGCTTCCAAGATAGTGGAGGGATACTATGAAAAATGTTATTTATGCAGGATTCTGGAGAAGATTTTTTGCCTTTTTTATAGATATGCTGTTCATTCTGTACCCATTGAACTTGCTCAACCATCTTGTATTAGGTTTGGCTGAAAAGCAGGAGACCATTTGGTTCAATCTCCCCATTTTAATCATTTGGTCGTTGTATCGAATGATCTTACCTGTAACAAGGCTTCAAGGGACATTTGGTAAAGCCATCTTCGGGTTAAAAATTATTGACAATGAAGGTAATCCAATAACCTTTGCGAAATCCATTGGTAGATATTTATCTGAATATCTATCCCTCCTATTTTTTATCGGTTATATAATGGTGGCTTTTACAAACCGAAAAACAGGGCTTCATGATAAGCTCGCCAAAACGTATGTAGTCTATAAGGAAAATGTGCTACACAGTTAAAAGAGGGACAAGGGCCTGTCCCCTTGTCCCTGTGATACTAAATGGGGAGTACTAGGCTGATTTGTCTTTTTTTCTTTCTTAAAAACAACTCACGTCGCCGTTTCATCCCTTTTGTAATATAACCACCCTTAAAGTTCCTTGGTTCGTAGGAGGCAACAAAGGCTTTTTCTTCGTGTTGATCAATAATGCGGTAAAATTCCTTTTCCCTGTCCCTTCTTGCTGTACAGTATAATAAATACCTCGTGGAGTCGATTCCTTCTACAGTGGAAGTCGAAACACTGAAACCTAATTCTCTTAATCTGTTAATCAACGCGTCATTCCTCTGGGGTATATTCGCCTCGATTGTAACATAGCCAATGGCTAACTTCTCTTCAATCCACGCTCCTATATATAAGCCTGCACCAAACCCTAAGGCATAAGCGGCCATATTATAGTAATTTGATAAGTCACTTAACACAATCCCGATGGCAACAACATAAATGACAGCTTCTAATATACCAAAACCAGCTGCTTTTCCTTTAAGTCCCTTAACCATCATAATTGTTCGTAATGTAAGGATAGGAACAAACAATAATTGGGCAACAAAAATAATAATTACTTCCCACATAAAAAAACACCTCTTTCTAATGCATGTCCTGTATCATTCTAACAGGGATACAGAAAAAAGAAAGA
>JAJOJL010000106.1 GCA_021208645.1 Bacillus sp. (in: firmicutes)
TATACATGAGGAAGATAAACATTTATTTGATGAAAAAATCAAGCTAATAAAGCTGGGAGAAAAGTTAAAGTTCCAGTACAGAATTCGCCAAAAAAATGGTGGTATACGATGGATTGAGGTCGCTGCTACCCCCCATAATGGCACCAGACGGAAGCATTCATAAAATCATTGGTGATGCAGCGGATATAACGAACCAAAAAAGGTTGGAAGAAACGCTGAAACAACTCGCTTTTTACGATGAATTAACGGACTTACCTAATCGAAAGCATTTATATAAGCAATTTAAAAAAAGCGATAGCAAGGAATAAGCGGCAGGTCATGAGTTAGGTGTTTTGTTTATGGATTTAGACGGCTTTAAAAAAGTTAACGATACGTTAGGACATGATAGTGGTGATCAACTTCTCGTGGAAGTAGGCCAAAGGCTGGAAACTAGCGTTCGTGAGGAAGATTTAATAGGACGATTAGGTGGCGATGAATTTGTCATTGTATTTGATGAGGCCTCTAGTGAAGAGGTAGAAGAAATAACGGAACGGCTCATTACCCTTTTAAAAGAGCCATATAGCATTAAAGGGGAGAACGTCAAGATTACTCCCAGTGTCGGTATAAGCATGTATCCAAGGGATGGTGAGGCGCTCGAGGAACTGATCAAAAATGCTGATAAAGCCATGTACCACGCCAAAAGTAAGGGGAAAGGCTTGTACTATTTTTACCAGGACGATTTAGGTGAAGGAGAACAAAAGAAATTTCCTATGTTTGAAAAGATTATGGCGTCAGTTTCTAGAATGAAAAACAGAGGGTAATCCTGCTTAAGGAGGCCCCTCTGTTTTTTCTTAGGTGTATCTGTGTCTATTCATTATTGAACAATAGGTCATAGTAATCCGTTTCCAGTATTCGCCGGGAGAAATGAAATTTTCCGTTAACCACATTGGTGATGTTCTCGATGTATTGTTCATTCATATCTTCACTTCCCCTTGGGATGAACTCTCGGGTTACGGCGTTATATTTCCCTTTGTCTGTGATAAAACTGCGGTCTAAAAACATGACGAGAGGGTCAGCATCGGAAAAAATATCTGTTCCCATTAATAATCTCGAATCATATTCTAGACCTAACAAGTTGGATAGGGTAGGGATAATATCGAGACTTGAACTCGGTTTATCAATGATTAAAGGTTCCTCCATACTGGTGGAATACAAAATAAAATCATTTTTATAAAGTTCAAAATGCCGTTCTACTTCATGGCCAGCTAACTCATCAATCGTCTCATCATCAAGGCCGTATGGATAGTGATCAGAACTGATAGCAATAAGGGTTCTGTCTGCTACGCCTGCTTCCTCTAGCTGTTCGAGGAGATGCTCCAATGCCCTGTCTAACTCTACATGGGTAGCGATATAGGCTCTTCCTTGTAGGGAGTATGGTAGATCAGCCACTACATCCTTGTTTTGCCGAGCCATCACATTGCCGTCAAAAGAATATTGCATATGGCCGCTGACAGTCATGTAATAGGCGTGGAAGGGCTCTTCATGTACATACTCAGGGACACTCACTTCCATCATCTCAAGGTCTGACGCTGGCCAAACTTGCCGTACATCTAGACCATTGCCGATTCCTTTATACTTGTAGCCCATATTTGGGTGACTAATATCTCTACTGTAGTACGTGTACGTATGATTATGGTAAGCAACTGTTTTGTAGCCAAGCTCCTTAAATTGGTTACCCATAACAAATGGCAGGTAGTTACTTCCAGATTGCTCAAAGCTCCAGACTCCACTTTTCGGGAGGAGACCTGTTAAGGCCACATATTCCCCATCTGAGGTACTTACTTCCCATAATGGAGTGTAGAAATTAGTAAAGTGATAGCCTTCGTTAATCATTTTATAGAGTGTTGGTGTAACTTCTTTTCGTACAGCATAGGGTGCATAGCTTTCTGCTGTAATTAAAATGAGGTTATAGCCTTCGTATTTTCCTGTGAACTCGTTCTTTTCTGTTGGAGGTACATTTTGAAAGTACTGGTGCATGGTGATGAGTTCTTCATCTTCTTCCTCATGAATGAGTTTTTCGAAATCAATGTCCATCTTGTTGTATTCTGGCGGCGGTGGTGGTTCAGTCTCATCGGACTTCTCGGTGCTGTCTATCCCTTGGTCTTTGACTTTTTCGTCAACGGGAGAAACGGGAGGCAGTGGTTCCTGTTCAACGATTGGGGCATATACATCCACAGAAGGAGACCACCCTAAAGCATGCCTTTGTAAATCGAGACGCATGGTGGTCATTAATCCAAGCCGATCCATAGATAGGACGTGGTTGCGGTTGTGGAAGTATAGGTCATAAGCAGAATGCTGTTCCCTGTCACCGGCATAGATGAAACCGATCCCTAAGAAATGAGTGAGAGCACAAGCAAGGAGAATGAAACTCTTTTGTCTGTTAGAATATTCTTCGTCTTTGTTGAAAAGATAGCTTTTTATGAAAAATAAAAGTAGAAATGGCGCAAATAGAAGGACAATCCAAACAATGTTTTGGCCGATTAAGGTGATTGTATCTCGCCAAAAGTCCGTAAGCTGCCCTGCATTCCCTGCAGAGTAAACACTGTAGTACGTACGAAAAGTGTTGTGATAGACCATTTGTGAAGCGTAGCTAAAAGCAGCTATTCCCATGAGGACAGAAGTCATTACTAGTCGATAAGTTCCTTTAAGGAAGATAGAGATAAAAAAGAAACCGACGGCAAAGACCGCAGAAAAGAGGGCTGCATGGAACAGTCCTTTGGTAAATATAGTAGCTGATGTTGCGGCGCGAAAAATAATCTCCATAACTAGTAAGGTGGCTAGGAAATAAAACAATAAATAATAGGATTTCAATCGTTGAAACATAAGATTCCCCCCTGATACAAGTTTAGTATATAGTAAGTGAGCTGTGGAAGGGTTAATTTGAGTTAATTGTTAAAAATTGTCGTAACTTCAAATGGTTTCTGTTGGAAAAAGGCCCTTTGTTTATATGACGGTAATGGGGCATGAATGTTTCGCATAATTGTGATTAAGTTAGCTCTTCGCTGAATTAAAGCGAAAAAATGACAAAAAATTTTGTGTATTATTTGTGCTAATCTGGAGAATATATAAATAATTTCGTAAAAGGAGGTTTGATTTATGGAAGCAGATATGACCATGGAAGAGGTATTGATGGAAATTCAGCGATTAAAAGCAGAGGTAGGGGTGCTTAGCAAAAAGAAGCTGAAAAAAACACATCCCCGCCTCGTTCGAAACGCTTTGTATCATTTTCCTGATTGGCAGCACGCAGTTGACGAGAGCATTTCTTAGGACGGGACTACATACATCTCGGGGAAAAACATCATAGAGGAAGCAGGCAAAGACTACTGGAGAATGTGCGACTTTCCTGGTAGTCTTTTGTTGTGTTTGATGAGGGGGGGAGGGCAGGGCAGGGCAGGGAAATTTGTTTAGTTTGTGTTTAGTGGGATGGGTGTCGTAAGTATTACGGGGACAAACGCTGTTATGACGTAAGTAGAAGGGGAAATTGAGATGTACTTCAGTCATAGGAGGTGTTATGACTGAAGTAGAAGAGAAAATTAAGTTGAACTTAAGTCAAAAGAGGTATTATGACGTAAGTAAAAGCGAAAACGCCGGTCTACTTAAGTCAAAACGATGTTTTAACGGAAGTTGAAGAGAAAATTCCGTCCTATTTAAATCAATGAGCCTGAGTTAACTCAAATAGAAGATACATTAGGACGCCACTTTAACAAAAAAAACTGTTTGCGTAAAAATAGACCCGGAAGTCTTGTTATAATTCATAATCTTATACTTATCATTGGACCTAGCTATATTATGAAATTGATTTTCAAGCAATTATCCTAAAACCAAACAGTTATTGCCTAGTGGATAAGGTGATAATTAAGATAAGATAAGTCTACTCGCTGCGATACAATGAATAAATAGATTCAGAAACGACTTAGACAGACAAAGGGGATTACGAGGTATGCATGTAAACGAAGGGGAAGCTTTTTTCCAGCAAAAAAAACAAGAAATAGGAGTGTCCCTCAATGCGGTACAAAAAAAGGCGGTTCTCCAGACGGAAGGCCCCCTTTTGTTATTAGCATCCCCAGGATCAGGGAAGACGACCACCATCATCATGCGCATCGGCTATCTCATTCAAGAAAAAGGGATACAAGCCTCGAGAATTAAAGCAGTAACATTCAGTAAAGCTGCTGCCAGCGATATGAAGGAGCGTTTTCAGTGTTTTTTTCCAAAACTTGAGCCTGTTGACTTTTCAACGATTCATAGTCTTGCATTTCAAATTACTAGGAATTACTTGACGAAAAAAAATACCAACTATGAGTTGATTGAAGGGGGCAAGCAGCCTAAATTAAATAAAAAGCTTATTTTAAGGGACATTTTTAAGCGCGTCAATAAGAATACCATCACAGAGGACCAGATGGATGAGTTAACCACTTATATTAGTTTTATAAAAAATAAGCTAATTGATGAAGGGGAGTGGTCGTCTGTGCAATGCGACGTTCCCCAAGCAGAACGGATTTTCCGAGCGTACGAAACGTATAAGGAAGCGGGATACCACAAGCTCCTACTAGATTACGATGATATGTTGACAATTGCTAACAAAGCTCTGGAAAGGGATCAAGAGATACTTCGGCATTATCAAGGGAAGTATGATTATCTACTTACAGATGAAAGTCAGGACACATCACTGGTCCAGCACGCTATCATAGAAAAGCTCGTAGAGATCCATGAAAATATATGTGTAGTGGCAGATGATGATCAGTCCATCTACACGTGGAGGGCAGCAGAACCTAAATACCTATTGAACTTTAAAGAGGTATACCCAGCAGTTAAAATTCTCATGATGGAACAAAATTATCGTTCTTCCCAGGAGATTGTGAAGACGGCCAATCAGTTTATTAAACGGAATAAGGACAGATATGACAAAAATATGTTTACGGAAAATCCCCTGGGAGAACCTGTGCAAATAAAAACGTTGACGAACTATAAACAACAGGCTAAATACTTGGCAACTGTTTTATCTGAATTGGATAACTACCAAGATGCAGCAGTCTTATTTCGCAATACTAGTTCCTCCATCATGCTTATGAATGAGTTTGACAGGATGGGTATCCCTTTTTATATGAAGGATACGGACAACCGTTTTTTCTCCCATTGGGTCGTAGAGGACATTCTTAACTTCATGCGATTAACCTTCAACAACCGCAGACAAGATATTTTTGAAAAAATCGCTGGGAAAATGAATGGGTACAATACCAAGGCGCAGCTAGAGAAGCTGAGAGGGATAAAGAATAACGAGCCAGTTATAAACAATCTCCTTCAATTTGGACAATTGATGGATTATCAGGTAAAGGAACTGAAGCAGTGCCAGATGGTGTTTCGCCAAATGGAAGGTGCTGCCCCATTAGATGTAATTAAACGAATAAGGGGAAAGCTTGGCTACGAGAAAGTATTACAGAAAATTAGCAGTTCCCTCGGGTTTCGACTGGAGAATTTAAAAGGAATTCTCAATACCCTTGAGGAAATTGCTGACAGACTGGAGACGATGGAGGAATTTGCAAAACGATTGAGATATTTAGAGTCCTTGTTAAAAACTTCTCAATTCAAAAAAGGAAAAAATGCCGTCACCTTTTCTACTTTCCACAGTTCCAAAGGGCTAGAGTTTAAACAAGTGTATATGATTGATCTCATTGAAGGGGTTATCCCTTCGAAAGAGGATGTGGATGCAGCAGAGGTAGGGAATAGGGAACCTTTGGAGGAGGCAGTTCGTCTTTTTTACGTGGGAATGACACGAGCCGAACAGCAACTTGAACTAATTACCTATAGAAAAAGAGATGGAGTAGAAGTTTTACCATCACAGTTTGTGCAGGATGTGAGACGAATTGTTGCTATACCTAAGCCAACTATTCAAATGGAGAAGCTACCACCCAATGGAATAAAGCAACACACTAGAATACCAAACAAGAATGCAATAAAAGATCCTGTTGAAATTAAAGTAGGTGAGTCCATTAAGCATGGGTCCTCGGGCGTGGAAAGGTCATTGATTTAGACGAAAAATATATTGTCATAGCATTTCCGAAAAAGGAAAAGAAACTACTTCTTCAACTGTGTTTGGAGAAAGAACTATTAGAGCATGTTTAAGGTGGAATCTCAATCCATATCGCCTGATAGGAGATAATCCCTTGGAGGCTATTTATGTTTTCAGTCTTTCATGCATTCTCCTCCAGTGTAGTCCCCTTCCTTTTTGAGAAACCATTTACAGTAATAATGGGTTAATAGGTAAAAAACATTTCTCAAAATGAAACTTTTCTTCCAACTCCAATTAAAATAATGGAACAGTTTTGTGTATTTTAATACGAGAATTTCCATGGTGGAAACTAGAAAGTTATAGATGGAAATATAACCGAGGAGCTTTAAGCGTCCGCTTTTTTCTGGCAAATTCGTTTCAAAAAATGCTGCAAATGCAGGGTATCCGAAAAAAGCAAAACTGAAATTAGCCTTTGTAGCTCGCTTGAAAAGTCTTACTGGATTAGATATTATACCGTTGTTAACTAAATACAGAACTAAAGGCCAGTTAAAGGTTTGATTTAAAAAGAAGGATAAATGAGCTTTTTGGACACTTGGATTTTTTTTCTGAAAAAACCAATTCTGATACATCCTTGATAAATAGAGGCAGAACCAAATTAGTCCAAAGCTATATTGCCATCTCCATTTTTAAATAGGATATTGCGTTTGTTTTCTTTTCAGCATAGATTTCCAATGCAGTTATGGTGGATGTGTAGGAAAAATAGTATAGAATCCTCTTTATCCAATTTTTTCTTCTCAGGATAATTCACATTAAATAACGCACTAATGGCTGGAAAAAATAAAAAATTCAAAACGTAAAACTGGCCTTGTTCGCTTTTTTAAAAATAAACGTACGGGGTATTTAATAAGCTTTTTCTCCACCACTACTAATCCGAAAAGCCAGGTGATAAATTGCATAAAGAAAAAGGAAACATGTGCTTGTCGCAATTTATTTCTAGGGATGTATTTATAAAGTAATACAGGGGTTATTAGCCACGATAGAATGAGGATTGCTTTTTCTTTTGGATGCCTTATTCTAAACACTACAATCACCAACTGCTTCTGAATACTAACTGTAATCTATAGTGTTTTCATATAGGCTCGATTTATGAAAAAAAGTTTAGGCAGACATAACATTTGATAATTAAATGTTAAAAAAAATATGAAAGATATGATACTTTCATGAAAAAATCAATAGTTTTCTAGACTTTTGCCCGGAACGTGGTAAAATTTTATGTAAGAGTATTTTACGAACCTAGAGATGAGACTTTAGAAGGGGACATTCCTATGAAGCTATGGTTTAAGAAAATATCCGTTGTATTAATTACTTTCATGACGTTAGGGGTATTTATTCCCCCGACTTATTTAGACGCCCGTGCGGAAAACGAAGGGGTTATTTCGTCTTCCCGTGAATACAGTGATCATTATCATCCAATAAAAGTGATGAATCCATAGATTATTCTCATGACTATGAAAGCAGCGATCTTTCCTCAGATTACCTAGTTAATATGATTGCTTCCCAGGCCAAAGAGCAAACTCTGTTAAAAATGGGTCCGAAAATCATGGACAAAGTGGCAGAGGATTTGAATGAAGTAATTTTACCTAACATGGAAGAAGTCATAAAAATGATTTTAGAGGAAGCTGGGGATGACCAGTTCCAGTACTATGCCATTACAGAACAACCAGCCAATGGTTATGGAGAAAAAATATTTATCCTTTATGACCAGCAAACAAACGAGGAAATAGCTCGTTTCGATGTGCGCAGGGATCTTCGTCCGAAGGATGGCCATTGGTTCAATTTTCATTTACCATTTAAGTAAAGATAATTTTGAGGAGCATTATCCTTTAGGTGAAGTGTACTGGGATAAAAACACACCACCAAAATGGATGTCCTAACCTGACTTTTTATTAACAAAAGCCGTTCCACCGATTAACCGGGGGAACGGCTTTCATTTTTAACGGAATCCTCTGTGAGGCGGCCTTGGAGAATTCCCGTGATGACCCAACTGTTGTTGATAACCAGGTGGACCTGGTGGTTGAGGAGCCCATTGCTGTTGTTGTGGATAAGGGCCCCAATACTGCTGACCTTGATAGGGTGTTCCCTGCTGAGGCCACTGCTGTTGCGGAGGTCTTCCACTAGGCGAATGACCTTGAGTGACTTGCCAATTAGGCTGCTGCCCCCATGGTTGTTGCCCTCCAGGCTGTCCGAACAATTGCTGAAGTAACCCCGGTTGCTGTCCCTGAGGTGCTGTGCCACCTTGGCCCCACAGATGATTCCCAATTACCCCTCCCGGTAAAAACATTCCTACTACTGGTCCCCACATAAAAAACAACTCCTAAACTTCATTTGCCTTTATAAAAATAAATCGATAGAAAGGCTTACTACTATGACTATTCAGAAACCTACAATTGCGGATGAGCAAATTACCCAGAATTAAAGGCCTAAATGTTACTAGAAGAATTCATAAGAATGGAATTTGTTAATCCGTTCCCTACCTGATTTTCTAACTAGTTAGTATCTGGTGGTTGTTCATAATTTGTACAAAATTAAAGAAAGCGGTTTCGGATTTTAACGATAAAGGGGTTGCATTTTAAAAACAGGGCATTTATAATGGATTTACGAAAGCGGTTTCTTAGAAAGAGTTGAACAAAATACATATACCAAACCCTGAAATCACTTTTGTTATTTATTTATTTAAGCATATATTATAGTTGTTGTAGGTTAATTGGTGTTGACAATGAGTGAATCAGTAACTACAATTTATATTTTGTAAGATTACTAGACATAGTTTCGAAAGCGCTTTTGTAATAGGGTTATTACTTGACAAGTATAGAAAAATCCTTGAAGAGTTGAATAAAATTCATTGGGTTTTTAGATACTTTGAAAAGGCACAACGTTCTTTTATTGAAGAGATAAGAAAGTGGGGTTTCAGAAATATGGCTATAATACAATTTCCAAAGGACATGAAGTGGGGTGTCGCTACAGCATCATACCAAATTGAAGGTGCTGTAAATGAAGGTGGAAGAGGGGTTTCCATTTGGGATACGTTCTCGAAGACGCCTGGTAAAGTGGTAAATGGTGACAACGGTGATGTGGCTTGTGACAGTTACCATAGATACGGCGAAGATATTGAGATTATGGATGACCTGGGAGTTGACTTTTATCGTTTCTCCGTTGCTTGGCCGAGAATTTTTCCAGAGGGTACGGGTGAAGTGAACCGGGAAGGACTTGACTATTACCACAAGCTTGTAGATGGATTAATTGCCAAAGGAATTGAGCCCATGTGTACCCTTTATCATTGGGACCTTCCACAAGCCTTACAAGATAAAGGTGGTTGGGCAAACCGGGAGACGATTGAAGCGTTTGTTAACTACGCAGAAATCATGTTTAAGGAATTCGATGGAAAAATTAAACATTGGATTACATTCAATGAACCTTGGTGTGTATCTTTCCTATCCAACTTTGTGGGGCTTCATGCACCTGGTAACAAGGACTTACAACTAGCTGTAGATGTGGCGCATCACTTGCATGTTGCTCATGGAAAAGCAGTCATTCGATTCAGGGAGCTAGAAGTAGCAGGGAAGATTGGCTATGCTCCTAATGTGGAGTGGAATGAGCCTTACTCCACAAAACAGGAGGATATAGACGCTTGTAAACGTGCAAATGCGTATTTCATGGAGTGGTTCTTTGACCCTGTATTTAAAGGTACATACCCTCAATTCATGGTGGAGTGGTTTGAGAAGAAAGGGGCAACCCTTAACATTGAAGATGGAGATATGGATATTATTCACCAGCCAATTGATTTCCTTGGTATTAACTACTATTCAGGTAGTGTGGGGCGTTATAAAGAAAATAATGGATTGTTTGATCATGAAACAGTTGATACAGGCTATCAAAAGACTGATATTGGCTGGAATGTTTACTCGGAGGGCTTTTACAACGTGTTGAGCAAGATTGGGAAAACATATGGTGATATTCCTATTTATATTACAGAAAACGGCTCTTGCTATAATGATGAACCAGAGCATGGACGAGTGAAGGATCAGAAGCGAATCGATTATTTAAAACAACATTTAGTATCTTTACAAAGATGCATGGAATCAGGTGTCAATATTAAAGGATACCTCACATGGTCCTTACTAGATAATTTTGAGTGGGCAGAAGGATATACCATGCGATTTGGTATTGTTCATGTAAATTATCGAACCTTAGAACGAACGAAGAAGGATAGCTTTTATTGGTATAAACAAACAATTGCTAATAACTTCTTTGAAGTGTAATTGCAGCTGGATGCAATGAACTTAAGGTACGTCCTTTTGTTTGTTTGTAATTCAATTCCCGTCAGTAAGCGCTTGCAAAAAAGCTAGAGCCTTTTGAGGAGGTGAGGAAGTAAATAATTGCATGGTCGTTACTTGTTTCGTTTAGGAGAAAACCGAAAAATCAAATTTTCCAAGGGGGAAAACAAACATGTCTAAATTTATGAAACTTGCAGCATCGACAATATTAGCTGTTTCATTACTAGCAGCCTGTGGTGGAGGTGACGAAACTCCAACAGAAAACGCTGGCGGAGATGATACAAACGGAGACACAACTACAGAATCCATTGGTGATGGTGATATTGAACTAGTATTCTGGGAGTTCGGAAACACTGGGTATGATCAATTAATTGAAGAGTATGTTGCGGATAATCCTCATATAACAATTAACTTGCAAAACAGTGATATGAACGACTTACATGATAACTTATTTACTTCTATTTCAGCAGGATCTGGTGCTCCGGATATTACAATGATTGAAGAAGCGCAGATTGAAAGATACCGTAATGCAGAGCATGCATTCACTAACCTTTTTGATCTCGGTGCAGAAGATTTACGTGATAACTATCTTGACTGGGTATTCCAAAACGGTGAAAACGCTGATGGAACTTTCCTTTTCGGTTTACCAACAGACATTGGACCAACAGTAATGTTCTATCGTACAGACGTATTTGAAGAAGCTGGTTTTGACTCTTCTCCAGAAGCAGTATCAGAATTAATTGCTACTTGGGAAGATTTCGAAAGAGTAGCAGAGGAAATTAAAGAAAATACAGGGAAACTAATGACAGACGCTGGTGAACTTGTATTTAACGCACGTCGTGACCAAGCTACACAGCAATATTTCAATACAGATGAGGAATTAATTGTTGATGAACACGACCAAATTAAAGATGCATTCAATTATGTTGCTAACTTAATGGATAAAGAACTTGTAGGAGACATTCCACTTTGGACTCCAGAATGGTTCGCTGGCATGGGTGAAGGAACTTATGCGACTATGCTTGCCCCAGCTTGGATGCAAGGTGTAATTAAAGACAACAGCCCAGAAGAAGGTGTTTGGTCTATTACGACAATGCCTGAAGGTGCTGGTAACTGGGGTGGTTCTTACCTAGCAGTTCCAGCTGAAAGTGAGCAAGCAGAAGAGGCTTACAAATTTATTTCTTGGTTAACTGCACCTGAACAACAATTAAAAGCATTCTTAGGCTACGGATTGTTTCCATCTGCTCCAGCAGTTTATGATATGCCTGAGTTCATTGAATATGAAGATCCATACTTCGGTGGTATTGCAACAGCACAAGTATTCTCTGAAGCAGCACAATCAGTAGTACCTGTTTACAAAGGTCGTTTCTACTATCCAGTAGATGATGAAGTAAAAGAAGCCCTAGATAACGTTTCTGCAGGTGCTGACCCTGAAGAAGAGTGGAGATTAGCAATAGAAAGAATGGAAAGAATCTTAGCTAGATAATAACCTCGAACAATATAGGGTATGACCTAGGTCATACCCTTTAAAAAGCAAATTAAACACCTGCCCTATCTTGTTGGTTCATTTCATTGATTTTGTTTCGAGGGTGGCTTTTATGATTTAATCTTGATTAAGGAGTATTCAGATAAGGCCATTCTCGAAAACCAACAAGCTTTAAGGAGTATATAACTATTTATGCAAGGGGGTATAAGCGTTGGAAACGACTAAAAAGTCCAAAAAGCTAACTGAGAAAAAACGAACGGCCAGATCAGCCTATTTATTTATTTCACCATTCTTTATTTTATTTGCAATCTTCGGGTTGTTCCCAATGATCTTCAGTTTCTACTTATCATTCTTTAGGTGGGATGGGTTAAACCCCATGACATTCAACGGGTTCAGAAATTTTGAGTTCATCTTTAATGATCCAGTATTTTCTCATCCATAAAGAATACGTTCCTTATTGGGATAATGGGAACCTTCCCTCAAATCATTGCAGCATTGTTAATAGCTTTTGCATTAAACTCTGCTTTTAATCCGTTTTCGAAACACATTTAGAACGCTTATCTTTTTACCCTATATTACATCGATTGTTGCAGTAGCCATTATTTTTGGGGTTGTTTTTAACAACCAACCATTCGGCTTTGCCAACTATATCTTAAGCTTCTTTGATCTTGGGCCTATACGTTGGAATGCGGAATACTGGCCAGTAAAAATTGCCATTGCAACGATGGTATTCTGGAGATGGGTTGGATATAACACCATTATTTTCTTAGCAGGAATGCAAAGTATTCCTAAAGAGCTTTATGAAGCAGCAAAAATTGATGGTGCAACAATTAGTCAACAAATTCGTTTAATTACATTACCAATGCTAAAGCCAATTACAATGTTTGTTGTTTTTACGGCGACAATAGGTAGTTTCCAGCTTTTCACGGAGCCGTTAATTTTCTTAGGACGAGGGTTACGTGAAGAAGGAATTACGATGGTAGCTTACTTATGGAGAGATGCTTTCGTTTACAATTCATTTGGGACAGCATCTGCAGCAGCTATCGTTTTGTTCTTTATCATCATTACCTTAACGGCAATTAACTTATTAATAACAAACCGTATTGGCCGTTCTAAAAAAAATTAGCTAGGGGGGGAACTAACATGGCAGAAAAAAAAAGAAGTAGGAGAAGGGAAATTTTCGCTTAAAAAAGCATTTGTGTATTTATTTTTAATCGTTGGGTCATTAGCTTCCCTTTTCCCTTTTTATTATATGTTCGTAATGGCTACACGCCTAAATAGAGAGATTAATTCGGTACCACCACCGTTTACACCTGGTACGAATCTTGTGGAAAACTTTCAAAAAGTAACGAGTAATATTGATTTCTTTGGCGCGATGTGGAATTCCTTCTTTGTGGCCACATCCATAACCATAGGGACCCTGTTCCTCTGTTCCCTTGCTGGGTATACCTTTGCAAAGCTAGATTTTAAAGGTAAGAACGTTTTGTTCGTCATGATTTTAGTAACGATGATGGTACCTCCACAATTAGGGTTGATACCACAGTACTATATCATCACAACTCTTGGGTGGTTAAATGATTTTAGAGCATTGATCATTCCAGGTTTAATCAACGCTTTCGGTATTTTTTGGATGAGACAGTACATTAAAGAAGGTGTTCCTTACGAAATTATTGAGGCAGCAAAAATTGATGGTTGTTCCAACTTCCGAATTTATTGGAATGTGGTTGTACCTATGATACTTCCTGCTTTTGCCACATTAGGGATTATTGTATTCATGCATGTGTGGAATGACTTCTTGTGGCCACTTGTAGTTTTACGGGACCCATCCATGCATACTTTACAAGTAGCCCTTCGAGCATTAAATGATGCTCGTCAAATGGATTATGGTATGATAATGTCTGGGACATTCTGGGCAACAGTACCGTTAATAATTGTGTTCCTATTATTTAACCGACTCTTCATTCAGAGCTTATCTGAGGGCGCTGTAAAGAGCTAATGCATGGTTAAGTGAAAGGTGTTCACATAACAAATAGGGGGGAGAAACGTTGGGCAATTTTATTTTTCAAATCGCTGAGACAGTCTATCGATTTGTGGCTTTAAACATTTTATGGTTACTGTTCTTCCTAGCAGGTCTTGGCTTATTCGGATTTATGCCAGCGACTTTCGCCCTCTTTCGCATCGTACGAGAATGGATAAAAGGGGAAAAGTATATACCCCTTTTTTCCAATTTTTTAAAGTTTTATAAAGAAGGTTTTGTCACCTCCAATATTCTTGGTGTAATCTTCCTCATAGTATTTTATATTATTTATGTAAACCTCTCATTTGTTTCGTATTTTTATAACGAAGCAATTCATTTATATTTGTATTTATTTATATTTGGAATTACTAGCATTGTCTTAATGACCTTTATTAATCTATTTGCAGTTATGGCTCATTTTGAACATAAGCAAATAATGCATTACTTGAAGCTTTCAGCAGGTCTTGTTTTTGCGAAACCAATGTTGGCATTTGTGCAACTTCTTTGGTTGTTTGCTTATTTGCTAGTAGCGATTAATTTTCCAAAAATATTCTTAGCCGTAGGTATAAGTGTATTTGCATACTTACTTATGGCAATTAATTATTCCGTTTTTGAAAAATATAATGCTGTATAATAGAGGGGATTTAGAAGAGAGGAGATTTTTAAGTGGCTACGATTTATGATATTGCCAAAAAAACGGGCTATTCAATTAGTACCGTTTCGAAAGTGCTTAATAACTACTGTGATGTAGGAGCTAAAGCAAAAAAAATTATTAATGAAGCGGTGGAGGAATTAGGTTATTATCCTAGTTCAAGTGCAAGGACCCTTTCTACGAAAAAGTCTTGGACGATCGGTGTTGTTTTCGTAGAGGATGCGGGAATTGGAATGGAGCACCCATTTTTTAATGCTGTCATTGAAAGTTTTAAAAAATCAGCAGAGAAAGAAGGATATGACCTTCTCTTTGCTTCAAATAATATTGGAAATGAACCAAAGTCCTACTTAGACCATTTCCATTACCGTGGAGTGGACGGTGTAGTAGTAGTTTGTTCTGATCCGAAATCACCCGATGTGGCCAAACTAATGGATTCGAATATTCCATCCGTCGTTATTGATCTTGACACGAGGGGGGCAAGTGTAGTATTCAGCGATAACATTCATGGGAGTGAATTGGCAGTAGAGTACCTAGTATCTTTAGGGCATAAGAAAATTGCTCATATTTCTGGTAGCAAGGAATTGTATGTAGGTCAACAACGGCTTAAAGGCTTCCTTCGTACCATGAAAAGAGAAGGTCTACCCGTTCCAGAGGAATATGTAGTTGACGGTGGTTACTTCACATTTGATGGTGGGAAAGAAGCGATGGTCAAACTGTTGAAGTTAGAGAATAAACCGACAGCAGTTTATGTAGCTGGGGACTTAATGGCCATTGGTGCCATAAAGGCGATTCAAGAAGCAGGCTTTAAAGTACCTGAGGATATTTCTGTAATGGGATTTGATGACATTGTTATTGGTAGATATATGACTCCTGGATTAACAACGATTAAACAAGATACTGCTCTGATTGGTAGAACGGCAGCAAGTCTATTGATTGAACAAATCAATGCCAAACAGAAGCAGTTTATGTCTGTTAAGATTCCAGTTTCTTTAATTGAAAGAGCCTCTTGTAGATCAATAAAGTAATTTATTGGTCTACAAATATATTTTTCACTTTTTACGAAAGCGCTTTAGTAAAGGTGCCAGTATGACATCTAAATGGCAGGGAATAACATTAATTAGGAAGGTGAGAGAATGTATACTTTAACAACTAATCAAACGTTTGATATTAGTCAATTTCAAGAAAAGTCCCCTTTTTCAAGTTTTTTACCAGGAATCGCTGGTGTAAAGGGTATTCCTATGTGGGTGTTTTATGTTAATCGCGGGCAAGGGATAGCCAGTTTCGGCGTACAAGATAAAAATCATGCCATGATGGAGTTTTTGCCTGCGGATAAATCGTATCAGCATGTGCAATTGCAAGGGTTCAGGACATTTATAAAAGTCTTGGAATCAGAAAAGATTGTTTTATTAGAGCCATTTTCCCCACAAAGCAGTGCAAGTGACAAGGTAGAAGAAAGAATGATCATATCGGAAAATGCTCTTGAACTGGAATGGGTAAACCATGAATATGGATTAAGAATGAAGGTGGAATACTTTATTTTACCTGAATCGAAGGTTGCTGGTCTCGTGCGTCAAGTTACCCTTACGAATGAATCAGGGAAAGAAAGACAATTGGAAATCATCGATGGGCTGCCATCCCTTTTTCCAAGTGGTGTACCAAATGCTGCTTACAAGGAATTAGGAAATACCATTAAAAGTTGGTTTGATGTGGAAAACTTAGAGGAGAACGTTCCCTATTATCGTTTGCGTGGCAGTATTGAAGATTCATCGGAAGTGAAGGAAATTCTTCAAGGGAACTTTTACGTGTCTTTCTCCTGTGGTCCAAATGGGGAGGAAATGGTGAAGCCGATTATTGATAGAGACGTTATATTTGGAACGGATACGTCGTTACACATACCTCGTCAGTTCTTAAGGGAGTCAGTGGAGAATCTCCTAGAAAAGCCACAGCAAACTACCAATAAGGTTTCTGGGGGGTTTTCAGGGGTTAGTGTAGTGTTGCTTCCAGGAGAGGCACAGGAATTCCACACGGTTATTGGTCATGGGAAGACCCTTCGTACTGTAAAAGGTTTTGTTAGTGAGGAATTAACTATGTCGGCACTCATGGAAATGAAGGAACGGGCCAAGACCATTACCAATCCCATTACGGAAAAAATACATACACGAACTGGGGAACCTTTATTCGATGCATATGCTCGGCAGAGTTTCCTAGATAATGGACTTCGCGGTGGCTTTCCTATTACTTTTGAAAATGAGGCACAGAAAAAAGTTTATTATTTATTTTCCAGAAAGCACGGAGATTTAGAGCGGGACTATAACTTCTTCTCCTTAAGTCCAACGTATTATTCTCAAGGGAATGGGAATTACCGAGATATTAATCAGAACCGCCGCTGTGATGTGTTTTTTTGAACCTAAGGTGGAGGACTACAACGTTAACTTATTTATGAACTTAATCCAATTGGATGGTTATAACCCTTTAGCCGTAAAGGGTGTCCGTTTCCATTTGCGAAAGGATTATGATTTTTCTGCTGGCGTTTCACAGGAAATCGACGTTGAGAAATTAAAGGCGTTTTTTGCAACGGGCTTTACCCCAGGAGAGTTAAAGCATTTTGTAGAAGAAGAGGGCATTCAACTTACTTATACCTTTGAAAGCTTTTTGACGAAGGTGATGCTAGCCGCTGAGGAAGAGCAAAAGGCAGAGTTTGGTGAAGGCTATTGGATGGACCATTGGACATATAATTTAGACTTAGTAGATAGCTATTTAGCTATTTATCCTGATAAGGCAGGAGAATTTTATTTTAAGCCAACCTATCGCTTTTTTGAAAGTCCTGTCAGGGTGAAAAGCCGTAAAGAAAAATATGTGAAAAGTAATGGTGTTTTGAGGCAGTATCATGCAGTAGCGAAAATAGAAGAAAAGGTGGCAAAAGCTTCTGCCAACGATGGAGTCCTATGGATTCGCCGCGATTTTGGTGAAGGAGATATCTACCACACTAACTTGTACTCTAAGTTGTTTATTCTCGGATTGGTAAAAACAGCAACTCTTGCTCCATTCGGATTAGGTGTAGAGATGGAAGGGGACAAGCCAGGTTGGAATGATTCCTTAAACGGTCTGCCGGGAATGTTTGGAGCTAGTACTTCTGAGTTATTTGAGCTGAAACGCCTGTTAACTATGTTACTGGAAGTGGAACAAGGTGGAGAGCTTGTGTTACCAGTAGAAGTAAACGAGTTTTTGCAAAATGTACTGAGTGAAATGGAGGTTGTTGGTGCAGATGCAAATGGACTGGAAGCAGAAGAGATGGAGCAACGCTATTGGGACCGTGTAACGACCCATAGGGAAAACTACCGTGAGATCATTTATAAGGGGATTAGTGGGGAAGAAGCCGTGTTTTCCCTTGATGAAGCGAAACAGTTCCTATCCCAGTTGTTAGACCGTGTGGAAAAAGGAATTGAGCAAGTAGAATCGTTTAGTGACCCACTTGTACCAACTTATTTCTATTTCGAGCCAAAAGGGGACATAACAAGAGAGCAGGGTGGGGAAGGGAGACACTGGGTGCCAAAGCCAGTGACCCCGTTTTTAGAAGGGGTAGTGAAGCAGTTAAAGACATCGAAGGACAGTAAACTTGCGAGAACATTGTACGAGAAGGTTAAGGCATCGGATCTTTATGATAGAAAACTGGGGATGTATAAGACATCCATGAGCATTGAAGCAGAACCCTTAGAGCTTGGTCGAGCCAAGTCGTTCACTCCAGGTTGGTTAGAAAATGAATCAATTTTTCTTCACATGGAATATAAGTATTTGTTGGCTACTTTGAAGGCAGGATTAGCAGAAGAGTTCTTTGAAGATATGAAAACAGCCTTAATTCCTTTCCTCGATCCAGAGATATACGGAAGAAGCATCTTAGAGAATTCTTCGTTCATCGCCAGCAGTGCCAATCCAAATGAAGAACTGCACGGACGAGGCTTCGTTGCCAGGTTAAGTGGTTCCACCATCGAGTTTATGAACATGTGGTTCGTTATGATGGCAGGAGAGAAACCGTTCCGTTGGGTAGGTGTTTCGGATGGTGAGGGAGGTCAACTTGTCTGTCAGTTTTCACCTACTTTACCAGACTGGTTCTTTGATGAAAAGGGGGAAGTATCCTTTAAGTTTCTTGGGAAGACAGAAGTGACGTACGTTAATCCATTGAAAAAGAACACGTATGGGGCGGACGCTGCTAAGCCAATCTCCGTTAAAGTTTATTTTAATCATGACGAGGGTGGCACGCCAAAACAGTATAAAGCCAACAAATTAACAGGGGACTTGGCAGTTGCCATTCGTAATGGAGAAGTGGCGAGGTTAGTAGTTGAACTTGGCTAAAAGTAGTAGGGGCTGGGACAAAACCCAGTAAATAAAAATAGAGAGGCACTCATACCAAAAAGTTTGGATGGGTGTCTCTCTTTCTTTTTATGCTCTATAACTTTGTTGTTGATTTTCGCTAAAAGACGCTCGCTTTCCTCAGGCATTGCCTCAGCTTCCTCGGGAAAACCGCCCTGCGGGATCTTCGCCGAATGCTTTTCCCGAAGGCGTCTCGCACTTTTCGCTACAATCAACTACTTTTTAAAAACTTATTAATTTTCAGGACACAAAAAAGGACACCTTCTGATAAAATTAAAGTTACCACACAATAAATTACCGGGGGTGTCCTTATGTTTAAATATTATAACATGAATCAAGTGGTTTTGCCGTTAGATTTAGAAGTAAAACTCCAGGAAAATGATATAGCTTTCACCGTACATGAGCTCGTGGAACAAATCCCAAATGAAGCATTCGTTAGCTTTGTACGTGAAACTGGCTGTCCTGCTTACCATCCACGAATGATGATGAAAGTGATTTTATGTGCTTACACACAATCTGTTTTCTCCGGAAGAAAAATCGAGGCGTTACTAAAGGACAGTATTCGTATGATGTGGCTGGCTCAAGGATATGAACCGAGTTACCGTACTATCAATCGCTTTCGTGTCCACGAAGACGTAAAGGAACTACTACGCCAGTGCTTCGTGCAGTTTCGTTGCCAGCTTGTGGAGGAAAAACTGATTGAAGAAGAAGCGATTTTTATTGATGGAACGAAGATCGAAGCGAACGCCAATAAGTTTACCTTTGTCTGGCGTAAAGCGACGGAAAAATACAGTGCAGCTTTGGTGGAGAAATCCAACCAAATGTATGAAGAATTACTGGAAAAGGAAATTATTCCGGAAATAGAACGGGAAGAGTCAGAGGAACTATCTGTTAAAGAGCTCCTTGATATAGTGGAAAAGCTTGACGAGAAAGTGGAGGAATTCGATAAAAAGATTGAAGAAAGTACAGAAGTAAAGGAACGTAAACAAATTCGTTCACAACGTAAAGGACCTAAACAGTACCTCAAACAGTACAAAGATTTTCTGGTACGCAAACAAAAATACCAAAACGACATGGCCATATTTGGAGAGCGGAACAGTTATTCAAAGACCGACCATGATGCCACTTTTATGCGAATGAAAGATGATCATATGAAGAACGGTCAGCTTAAAGCAGGATATAATGTGCAAATTGCGACAGAAGGACAATATACACTTGCTTTTGATGTATTCGCCAATCCAACAGATACACGGACCCTTATTCCTTTTCTGGATAGAATCGAAGAAAGTTTCTTTAAGCTGCCCCAGTACATTGTCGCTGATGCGGGATATGGCAGTGAACAGAATTACGAAGATGTTATAAATCACCGGGAGTCTACGCCATTAATTACATATAATATGTACCGTAAAGAGAAGAAAAAGAGATATAAAAATAACGATTTTAACTCCGCCAATTGGGAGTATGACGAGGAAACGGATTCTTTTACATGCCCAAACGGACAAAAATTGACGTTCCGTTACCTATCTAATCGAAAAGATAAAAGCGGTTTTACACGAGCATTTAAAGTCTACCAATGTGAGGACTGTTCAGGCTGCCCATTCCGTTCCCAATGCACCAAGGCGAAAGAAGGCCATAACCGAAAAATACAATACAACGAAAAATGGGAACAACAAAAAGAATACATCAGACAAAAGCTTTCGGATGAGAAAACTGGTGAAATCTACGGTAAACGTAAGATTGATGTGGAACCAGTCTTCGGATTTTTGAAGGCTAATTTGGGTTTCACTCGTATGTCAGTGAGGGGAAAAGAGAAGGTGAAAAATGAATTAGGATTGCATTC
>JAJOJL010000064.1 GCA_021208645.1 Bacillus sp. (in: firmicutes)
CGCCTGCTATTTTAACGAACCCACCTCCTTTCGTTAAAATACAACCGATTTACACCTGCTATTTTAACGAACCCAGTCTCCAACAATATCCCCAACAAAAAACTAGCCCCTGCAAAGCTTCAAAGCGAAACTCCCTGCCAGGGCTAGCTAACAATCTGTCAATTCTCGTATTCCTTTTGCTTCCCCATGCTCCTCGATGCTACAACCTGTATATCCAACCCAAACAAGTTCTCCACCACAACATCGCCGCACACCACGGGAGCTTCCACCGTCACTCCATTCAACAATCTCATACACTCAAAAATCTTTTCTTTCGGTATTGGCTTTGAGGTTTTCACGGGAATCCTCGGCAAATGGGTGCCTTCAATTCTGACAGTTGTGGTCACCATTCGCGTTGGTGCTGTCAACTCCTCAACACCATATTTTTCACCACGCTTACACGCATTACCCGTAACCAGATACGTACAGTCATCTACTTTTTCCACTTCTAAATGACAACCGATAGGACATGTAATACAGATCAATTGAGAAACACTCATGACACCACCTCCTCTACTTCAACTGTCAACGAATCCCCTACCACTCGAGCCAAATCAACTGCCTTTAACTGAACTGACTCCATTTCAGCAGGTGCTAGGTGCCGCTTTTTAATAGACTTGATTTTTTTCCCATTACATTTCACAACAATCCTTACATTCTCATAGACGTTGTCGACCCGGAACATCAACGTCAGTTTATCCAGCACATTCTCCTTTTGCACCTTTTGCGGGACGATGTAACGTACGCCCCTTTCCCCTTTCGTAGTAACAGGACTACTACTTGTCACCAACTCATTTAAAATATACAAAGCCGCATATTTCCCCGCTCTTCGGCTTTCCTCCGTTACCCAGTCTACTAGATCATGGACATGAACCACATTTCCACAAGCGAAAACCCCAGATATGGATGTTTCCATCGATTCATTTACAACAGGGCCCCCTGTCAGAGGGGAAATTTCAACGCCTGCTTTCATTGAAAGCTCATTTTCGGGAATAAGTCCTACTGACAACAGGAGCGTATCACATTCAATTATCTGCTCCGTTCCAGGAATAGGTCGCTTCTCTTCATCCACCTTCGCGATGACAACTTCCTCGACTCGATTTTTTCCCCGCACTTCTGTGACCGTATGGCTTAGCAACAATGGAATATCAAAGTCATTTAAGCATTGAACGATATTTCGTGCCAATCCGCCAGAATACGGCATTAGCTCCACAACTGCATGGACTTTCGCTCCTTCAAGGGTCATTCGCCTGGCCATCACAAGGCCAATATCACCCGAACCCACAATTACGACATTTTTGCCGACCATATAGCCTTCCATATTCACAAACCGTTGGGCTGTACCTGCCGTGTACACCCCTGCAGCTCGGCTTCCTGGAATATGGATGGCACCCCTCGTGCGCTCTAAGCATCCCATCGCCAGTATAACGGCCTTAGCTTGGACTTGGAAAAATCCTTCCTCCGTATTAACCGCACTAATTAATTTATCCTCCGTAATATCTAACACCATCGTGTCAATTTTATAGTCAATAGACAGTTCCTTTAAACGGGTGATGAATCGTTCCGCGTATTCAGGACCTGTTAACTCTTCTTTAAAAACATGTAAGCCAAAGCCATTATGAATACATTGCTGTAAGATGCCGCCAAGTTCCCGGTCTCTCTCTAGAACGAGAATGGAGGTTATTCCATTTTCCCGCGCTTCAATGGCTGCCGCTAATCCTGCCGGGCCTCCGCCAATGATAACCAAATCATAATTCATCCTGCTTCCCCCTCTCTAGTTCGTAGCCTTTTCCAAATTGGTTAATAAAGTTGGCACCTTCGTTTCACCTGTCAACAAATAGGAGCCTTCATTGTCCTTGACGATTGTCGTAATATCTACCGCAAGTTCCCTCGCTAAAATTTCCATTACTCTCGGTGCACAGAAGCCACCTTGACATCTGCCTGCACCTGCTCGCACTCTCCGCTTCACGCCATCTACTGTGCGTGCACCTGCATTCCGGTGGATCATGTCGACAATATCCCCTTCAGTAATGCTCTCACATCGGCATATCACCCGTCCGTAACGGCTGTCCTTTTTCATGAGCCGTTGCTTTTCCTCAACAGAAGCTTCAATAAACCGAATCAGCTGTCTGCGCTCAGCCATGAAGTTTTCTTTTTTTCGTGAGTGGCATTAAGGCTTCTAGTATATTAACAACCTCTTCAGCGATAGCTGGAGCAGCTGTTAATCCTGGTGAATCTATGGCTGCCACATTGATAAGTCCCGGGCAAGTCTCAGCTTCTTCAATAATAAAATCATTGCCTGGTGTTTTTGCTCGAAGCCCCGTAAAGGAAGTAATCACCTTTTGAAAAGGAAACTCAGGTACAGTCTTTTCTCCCTTGTTTCGTAGCTCATTCAGCCCCACTCTGGTCGTGGTTAGGTCCCCTGGATCTCTTGGTCCTTGGAATGTGGGACCAATTAAGAAGTTTCCTTCCACGGTCGGTAAGGCCACGACACCTTTTCCATGCTTGGACGGCGGCTGAAAAACAATCGTGTTTAAGTAGGCTCCCACCGATTTATCGTATAGGTTATATTCGCCTGCATAAGGGTGGATTTCAAAATAGGATTCATTGACCAAATTATTAATTTCATCTGCATACAAACCAGCACAATTGATAATAAAACGGCTTTCAATCTGGCAGTCAGCAGCAATGACCTGAAACCTTTCTCCCGTTCTTTCAATGGAAGTAACCGGGCTATTCAACAACAGTTCCACACCATTGTCCACGGCATTTTCCGCCAAGGCGATGGCCAACTCATACGGGCCTGTGATGGCTGCAGTCGGAGCATACAAAGCACCAATGACATCTTTAGAAAGATTCGGCTCCCTCTTTAATACTTCCCCTTTGGAGAGCATTTGCAAGTTGGGAACTCCGTTCAACTCTCCTTGTTCTTTAAGTTTCAAAAGTGTTACGAACTCTTCTTCATTAAAAGCAATAACAAAGGAGCCAATCCTTTTGAATGGCACATCTAAATCTTTACAAAGGTCTTCATACAGTGCATTTCCTCGAACATTTGTCTTTGCTTTATTCGTACCTGGCATACAATCAAACCCAGCATGGACAATGGCACTGTTAGCTTTCGTCGTTCCATTGGCAACATCCATATCCTTTTCGATTAAAATGGTTGAAATCTCATACTTCGCCAGTTCCCTAGCGATGGATGTTCCTACAATTCCAGCACCGATAATGGCAACATCATACATACGTTTCCCCTCCTAAATACCTGAAATAATTAAGAAAAGCGCAAGGCGCCCGCCTATCGGCGAAAGGAAAATGCTCTGACCGATAAAAAGCGCTTTTTGCTTTTTATTCGGGCAGAAATTTTCACGAGCCGATGGCGCCTGAAGCTAGACATAAATTCAAACAATTTTATACTTTCTTATCTTTAAACAAAAAGATCGCACGAAACAAGCCTAGTGATACAAAAGGCTATTTCATGCGATCTCCAAAGTCTCAGCATTAACGTATTAACTTACCTAAAATATACCATGAAATTGCTTATCAAAAGCTGATAAGTGATTAGTTTCACAGAAAAGACAAAAACCACTTATGCTTCTAAAAAGAAAGAAGGTGACTCAAAAGGGTGTTCTTTCACTTTTGAGTCACCTTCAAAGCACTGAGCAAAGTCTATTGCCATCATTTTTAATTTCACTTATGAGATAATTACTTATCGTTTTCTCTTACATACCCGACGGTGGATATGGTGACGGGCTTGGTTCCACACCTTGAACCATTCTTGAGTATTTTTCATCAATTGCATCACGAACTTCTGTTAACGGTTTGCCATCTTCCCTCATTTGTCGTACATCCAGTACGATCTCTACGCAAATACCTCAAGCGGAACCATGGGGATCATAGGCAAGGAAATTTGGATTTGAACTATCAATAAAGCAATCCCTCACGCTTTGATGATAAAAAGGCTCTTGCCAACAATTACAATAGCAAGGTATATACTGTAGATCATCCCCGTGGTCAACTGCATGAATATAAGCATCGACTGTACCCGGGTATGTTGCTTGCACAACGTATTCTGGTAAATTATACTGCTCAACAGCTTCACTTGTATTATCTGAACTACAAGCAGCTACGATTAGCAGTAGGAAAAAAAGTCCGCCTAGCAGGAATTTACTATTCATTTTTCCACTCCTTTTCTATAGTTTCACATTTCTAAAAAATCAACTTTGGAAACGTTCACGTAAATGGTTTTCTTCTTTTTTAGTAAGCTTTTCTTGACCGTCAATAATTTTATTTTCTTTGCAACAGCCTGATTTACTACCACAACATCCCTCTCGTTTATCTTGCTTAACTGCTTTTGCCATCAAAAATAATAACAAACTTAATACCAAGGTTAATAGAAGCAACATTAATGGATTACTCACTTTACTCCCCCTCTTAAATTGAATTTATGTCCTGTCTTTAAAATGCACGAAACATATGTAGTTTCTATAAAGAAAGTTTGACTAAAATGATACGGTTGCTAATCTTTGTGTATTAATATGATCTGATACACGACTAAGGAAGAGATGTTTTCACAAACAAAAGTATATAAATATAAATAAAAAAGAGACTTTCTACAAGTTTGACAACTTGGGGAAAGCCTCTTTTATTCTATATTCATTTAAGTAACTTTAGAGCTCCAATTGATTTTATACCTTATCAACCAAATAACACCGCTAACAATACTAGTCGTGCCTAACACTCCATTAACATCAAATCTGTTTAAACTTAATCCATTCAATTGTTAGTCCCGGTTTCACGTCTTCTAACAACATTTCATGGAACCCTGCCTCTAGCTGAACTTTATCTAACTTCAGTTGGACCCATTGCCCCTCTGTTCCACTTGACTGAACAGTCGTCATCACCTTTCCATTCACCACCACATTACTTGCACTTTGTGCCACATCTGAATGTGGGGACATGAGCTTCACAAATAGTCGATATGTGCTTCGTTTATTTACTTTAAAGAATGTTGCTTCATCCACGGAAGGATATACCTCTGTCTTTGTTCCCAGTTCTTCAAACACATCCGGTAATAGGCTACCATTGGCTTCAAAGGACTTCACCATTTCCTCAACCACTTGTTTTCTTGAAAAAACAGGTGCCTGCATGATAAATTCGCAAATATTCATGGCAGAACGCTGCAATTCCCCTCTCGTTAACGTACCGTTCCCCAACGACTCCATCGTGTTATCATTGGATGCATTTACTTCTGCCCCGTAATTATTTACAACCATATACAAGTCGTTTTGAGCACGAATCATCCAGTTAGTATACGTTGTGCTCTCTGGGCCACCTTTCACAACATCATTCATCTTCGCCCACCAATCAGTCATAACAATCCCTTTGAAACCCCACTCATTACGCAGAACACTCGTATTCAAATCATAGTTGGATGCTGCCCAATGGCCATTGATGGGGTTATAGGATGTCATGATGGAATTGGCGCTACCTTCTTTAACAACCATTTCAAACCCTTTTAAGTAAATCTCTCGTAGGGCACGCTCAGAAACAACGGCATCAACCTTCGTTCGGTATTTTTCCTGATTATTACAAGCGAAATGTTTCAGGGTTCCATTAGCACCACCTCTCACTACTCCACGAGTGCAGGCAATTCCAAATTCTCCTGTAATGAGAGGATCTTCGGAGAAGTATTCAAAGTTTCGCCCATTTAGTGGACTCCTTCTTATATTCATCCCTGGCCCAAGCAACACATCAATGTTGTTACTTAGTAATTCCTTCCCTTCCAAAACGTACAACTCTTCTACCAATTCAGGGTCCCACGTTGCTGCCAGTAATGTGCCGATAGAAACTTGTGTAGCTTGGTGGCCGCTGTCCATTCGAATCCCTGACGGACCATCTGCCGTACATGCGACTGGTATTCCAAAAGCTAACAACCGGTCACTAACACCACCAAAAGCAGAGGCGGTCCCAGGTGTCACTAATGGGCTGCTCATCCCTTCGCCCCTAACAATCGTTGCCAAATCTTCGTCGTCAAGCTGAGCAATGAACTGTTCCATCGTTACTCTTCCTTCGTGAACATCTGTTAATTTATACCCCATGTCACCTGTTTTTTCGAAAGTGGGAGGGAGATTCCTTTCAATTCGTTCCCCTAAGGATACTGTTCTTCTCGGTGCATCACCATATGTAGCCTCATACGAACCGTCTTCTTTTTTATGACCAGGTACTAAGCGTTTTAATGCTTCTGTTGGCGCCATCGCTTCTTCTAACTCTTCTACTACTTTCAATGTTTCCAATGCAAAGCCATCATGACCATCCACATTGACTCTTTCTAGGTTCCTAACACTATTACCTACATAGATGTAATACGTTCCTGCTTCCAATACATATGCAGACCGATGACCTGTTACTCCTTCATCATCATAGGATGCTAAGGAATCAACAGAGAAAAGAAGAACTAAGCGCTCCGTTTCACCAGGCTGCAATAATTTTGTTTTCTTAAATGCTGCCAGCACCTTCGCAGGCTTCCCTAACTTCCCTTGTGGTGCTTCTACGTACACTTGAACAACTTCTTTTCCTGAAAAACTTGAGCCTGTATTTTTCACATTGACAGCTATCTCAATATGCGGTGTTCCTTCTCGTTCTATGACTTTTACTTCTTCTGTATCAACCGTGAAATTTGTATACGATAATCCAAAACCAAATTCGTACTGAACTTTTTCAGGGGAAAACGTTTCAAAATAGCGATATCCCACATAAATATCTTCTTCATAGAAGTTTCTTATTTCATTTCCATAATTCTTTGTGGATGGATAATCGTCAATGGAATAAGCAATCGTATCGGTCAATTTACCACTCGGCGTCACCTTACCAACTAAGACATCTGAGATAGCGTTTCCTCCTTCCATCCCTCCATGCCATGCGTAGATGACTGATGAGATAGGAAACTCGTTGAGCCAGCTCATGTCGATAATATTGGACACATTAAGGATTACGATCGTTTTTTCAAAAGCAGATGAGACGAGTTTTATCATCGTCTTTTCATCCTCAGTTAGTAAATAACTGCCTGGTTCATTAGCATTATCCTGATCCTCTCCAGCCGTTCTACCAATGACAATAATCGCTTTAGTGGATTGCTTGCTGGCTTCTGTAACGATCTCGTCTGTTAATGGCATTTCCTTCTGATACCATGGCTCTGCAGCCCAGCCACCTCCACCGTTATCAAAGGGGTTTTCTTTAATCCACGACTCATATATGCTCGCTAAATTTTCATTAACGTTGACTCGATTCGATTTTCGAAGGGAATCTAAGAGATTTGTTGTATACGGAACATGGACACTACCTCCTGACCCTGTACCACTCCGGTAATAATTTACTTGTGTTCTACCAAAAATAGAAACGACATCCTTGTCTATAAGTGGAAGGGTTTGGCCCTCATTTTTAAGTAATACCGCTCCATCTGCTGCTACTTTTCTGCTAAATTCTGCAAAACCTTTTAAAGGAACTCCTAGCTGCTGCATATGTTAATCTCCTTCCTCATTTCAATGGTATCTCTAGTATATTCTTTTCTAAAATAATGTAACATATTAACTACTAATTAAAAACGGTTATATAGTAGTGGTTAAAAATTTCTCCGTTTTGTTTAATAAGTCCCAGTAAGACAATACTTAATATGTGATTTGGAGATCTAATGTTCACAGAATGTTCATTGATTTTTATCAACTAATCCATTATTATCATTATTGATAATGATAATAATAAAAGGAGTGATTACCTTGGACTCTAAAATAAACCATCTTCTCCATCCCATTCGTATGAGAATCCTACAATCTCTGCTAGGTGGTAAACAACTTACGGCACAGGAAATTTTACAAAAAGTCAACGATGTGCCTCAGGCTACTCTTTATAGGCATTTAAATAAATTAGTAGAAGCTGATTTACTAGAAGTAGTCCAAGAAAACAAAGTCAGGGGCACCGTTGAAAAGGTTTACGCCATATCTAATCGGCTAGAATCCATGACTGCTGAGGAAGTGAAAAATGCTTCCCCACAAGATAATTTCAACTTCTTTTTTAGCTTTCTGACGAACTTATTAGGAGACTATGACCAGTACTTACAAAAAGAGAACATCGACTTAGCAAAGGACGGAGTAAGTTTTAGGCAGTTTAGTTTGTTCTTAAGTGATGAAGAGCTTATGGAATTGTTAACGGATATTCGTAGTCTATTGTACAAAGCAGCAGAAAACGAACCTACAACAGATAGAAAATTAAGGACATTCTCTACCATTGTTTTACCTAAAGTTACAGATAAGTAAGGCACAATAAACAATCTAATATGGATAGGGTGAGATTATGATGATGAAATTTAAAGAAGAGAAAGTGACGATTGAAGGTAAATATCCATTAGCAGGTACCCTTACCGTTCCTGAAGGGGATGGTCCCTTCCCTGCCGTACTCGTGGTTGCCGGGTCTGGCAATGGAGACAGGAATGGAAACATTAAGGAAGGCAAGCTGTTTCCGAATATTTACAAAGACTTAGCAGAACTGATTAGTAGTTTAGGATTCGTTTCCCTTCGAGTCGACAAACGAGGGGTTGGAGAGAGTGGTGGGAGTTTTTTAGAAACAGGAATGATGGACTTAGTTGATGATATTCAAAGCAATGTTGAATTCCTTACCAATCATCCTAAAGTGGAAAAAGTAATTCTACTTGGACACAGCGAAGGATGTACCCTCATCACAGCAGCTAACGCCTTTCACCCTGTAGACTGTTTAATTTTCCTTTCAGGTGCTGCTGAACCAATAGTTGATGCCTTAAAAAGGCAAAGGCAACTAGCAAAAGAAGACATACTAGCAATGAAAGGTTTGAAAGGGAAGCTTGCCCGTCTTTTTAAGGCAGATAAGAAGATAGAAACACAGGCCCAAAAGTTCACGGATAAAATAATGAACTCCAGTGAGCCTGTAGTAAGGTACCAGCTACAAAAAATAAATGCGAAATGGTTTAGGGAACATTTTACTTATGATGTTTTTGAGGATTTGAAAAAAGTAACCTGCCCTTCCATAGCAATTACTGGAGCGATGGATATCCAAGTTACTCCAGAAAAAGTGTATGATTTGTCTTCCTACGTAAAAGGACCGGCAGACAGTCACGTCATCGAAACGATGGATCATTTACTTAAAGAAGTTTCTGAAAAGTCGACAATTCTTAACGTACGTAAAGAATACAAGAAGAATGAGAAAAAGCCTCTGCATCCAGAACTTAAAGAGATTTTATCCACGTGGTTAGTCAAGCAAAAATAAAACCGAGTTTCTTAGTTTTATAGAGTTTTTCTAATCCATATAAAAGGAACTTTAAGAGGGGAGAAAAGGAAGATGAAAAATAGAAAATGGGGAAAAAGAATTTTAGTCGTTTTCGCAGGTTTAGTTGGGTTTTACTTTGTCGTTAATATTTTAGGATTTACCATCAATACTGTACTTTCTAAGGAGAGTTAGACCACATTGAACCATATGGAGAACTGGTAGAGGTGGATGGGCATATGATGCATGTTTATTCAAAGGGGGATGGAGAAGAAACAATCGTTTTGTTACCAGGATTAGGAGTTGCCTTGCCGTCCGCTGATTTCGGTCCACTTATGCGTAAACTAAGTGAAGACTATACTGTTGTGACCGTTGAATACTTTGGTGTCGGCTTTAGCGACCAAATAGATACACCAAGAACAAATGAAAATTACATGAATGAACTAAGAACTGCACTTAATAAAGCAGGATTTATGCCACCGTATATCTTAATGCCTCACTCTGCTTCAGGCATCTATTCTGAGTATTATGCTATAACCTATCCGGAAGAGGTCACCTCCATCATCATGTTAGATACTACATCCACAGCTTACATCACCGAAGATTTACCACCTGACTTTATTCATTCATTAACGAAATTCCAGCAAGCAGTCGGTAATCCAAGAATACTTGCATCACTACTACCAGATACGAAGCTTTTGGAAAATGGATACACAGAAGAGGAAATAGATGACTATAAACTGTATAGTTACCATACAGTAAACGATACAATGATTAATCAAGCAAAGGTTTTAATGGAAAATGTAAAAGAAGTGAATGGACTTCCTTTCCCAGAAGAAATTCCTGTCCTTAAACTTATTGCTCAAGAAACTGTAGAAGCAATGGCTGAACAAGACAAGGACGATGGTATGGGTTATCAAAGGGACCATTTGAACAGACTAGGGAAGAATGTTTCCTATCAGGTATTAGACGCCACACACTTCCTTTACCAGACTGAGATCGATGAAATCGTTACTCTTACAAATGAGTTTTGAGTGAGGTAAGGAAGTAAGAGCTCGTCCTGAAGAATGTGAGTAGTTTGGTGGGAGGAATAGAAATCAAGAAAATCCGGGCAAAAATCGAGAGTACTGAAAATGTGGTGTTTTTCAACTTTTTCAGTACCCTCCAAAAATCGCCTGGTTTTTTTTGTACCGTAGAGTGGGATTGCTGCGTTCAATTCCGCTCTTCGGCATCCCTCTAAGAATAATTCTACTATTTATTGGCACCATAAATGAGTTTATCTCAAAAGTATCATTGACAATTTCACCGATTTGTTAAGAAAGAAAAAGTATGATATTAATATGAGAGATATGATAGACAAAATAAGGATCAATAATTTACATCAAAAAAACTACAAGTATCCAAATAAACAAAATTCTAGATACTAGTTTTAAAAGCAAAATACGATTTTTTAAAAAAACTTAGTTTTTACAACTTCATGATAGGGAAGGATGAACTTTTTTATGGACAATCGTGGTTTATTAGGTCTAAGGCCTGCAATGGGGTGGAACTCATGGAACACCTTTACTTGGGACATCAACGAGCAATTAATTAAAGATGTAGCAGATCGCTTTGTTTCGGAGGGTTATAAGGATGCTGGATATGAATATATCGTTATTGATGATTGTTGGAGTTTAAAAGAAAGGGACTCTGAAGGGAAATTGGTACCTGATCCAGACAAATTCCCAAGTGGTATGAAAGCACTCGCTGACTATATTCACGATAAAGGTCTAAAGTTTGGCATGTATTCCTGCGTAGGTACCCATACTTGTGCCGGTTATCCGGGCAGTTTTGAACACGAATTTCAAGACGCTCAATTATTTGCCGAATGGGGCGTAGATTTTTTAAAATACGATTACTGCTTTAAACCACGCAATATGTCGGGGGAACTGCAATATAAACGAATGAGCCTTGCTCTAAAAAATTGCGGAAGAGATATTTTATTTTCTGCCTGCAATTGGGGTGAAGACAATGTATACCAATGGATTCGTGAATCTGGTGCCCATATGTATAGATCCACTGGTGACATACAAGATAACTGGGATTCAATAAAAAAACTTGCCCTTTCTCAGCTAGATAAGGCATGTTACACAGGCTCTTTCTGCCATAATGATATGGATATGCTCATAGTAGGAATGTACGGAGGAAGTAACGATAATTTTATCGGCAGTAAAAAAGGTGGGTGCAGCGACAATGAGTATAAAACCCATTTCTCTTTATGGAGTATGATGGGCTCGCCACTCATGATTGGCTGCGATATTCGAAACGCAAATAAAGTAACGAAAGATATACTGTTAAACTCTGAACTCATTAAGATTAACCAAGACATTGAAGGGCGAGGGGCATATCGTATTAAACCAGAGCCTCAATGGTTCCATTCAGATGAGGTCTTTATGCTTGTAAAAGTGCTAACAGACGGTGACCTAGCCATTGGTTTCTTTAACTTGAGCGATACTCAAAGAGATTTATCTTTACAGTTCTGGGATCTCGGACTTCCATATGCCTCAGGGTTTTCTTTAGAGTTGTATGATTGTTGGGAGCATAAGGAACTTGGTAAATTTAAAGAAAGATTTGCTCCAGTTATTCCAGCACGTGACTGTTTAGTTGTGCGTGCCAAGCTTGTTAACTAGTTTTGTCCCTAAAACAGCAATTGAATAAGGCACAACGAGCAGTTGAAAAACTACTTGATGTGCCTTTTTTAATGCAAAACTTTTCATTGTTACCTATTTATAACTGTCCCTCTTGATTTGCTTAACAATTCTTTTAGCCTACTCCAATGTAAATGAGGCTAGGCCGGCACTGCCATCGCCTTTATAGGTGAAATACAAGGCTTGAACACCATCGGGAATGGCAATGTCAGATGAATATTCCGTCCATACATTCGTAAAATCAACAGGCATCTCTGCAAGGGCTACACCATCCCATGATGTTTTTACCTCAAAAAACGCCCTTACAATAACCCCGCACCTTGATTTTAACCTTCTTTACACCCTGACAGTCAAAATATTTAAATCCTGCCGTAGCAGAATCTTGCATATTGGTAATATAGCCCGTTTCCTCGTCACCGTCTTTACCATCTTGGGTTATCTTCGGGAATTGGCTGTCCATCCACAAACCACCTGTATAAACCGCTTCATCTCGATAAAACAGATTGCATGCTAAATATGCTGGATATTCCCCTTGTCCAATAAGGGGTCCTCCGTTGGCACCACAAGACGTCATTTCTACTTGTGGAATCGTCCCATCTTCTAGGATTTCAATTGGCTCAATACATCCTTGACGACTGAAGCTAGATCCATTTGTATGTCTATGGTAAAAAATATACCATTGCCCTTTAATCTCAATGATGCTCCCATGGTTATTGCCACCATAAAACATTGGTTTTTCCGCCGGTTTGTAAGTATCAATATGTAAATCATTATTACTCACAATTACACCCTTGTACTCAAATCCCTTTGTTGGATGCTTGCTCGTAGCGTAGCATAGCTCATGCATTACGATGGAGGAATAAACTAAATAATACGTATCTCCAATTTTTCTCATGGAAGGTGCTTCAAAAAACTCATGTCCTTCAAAACCGCTACCTTTACTATAAGGTTCACTTGGGGCTATAAATACTGGTTCCTCCAAGATCGTAAGCATATCCGGCCCGAGAACCGTTGCCATTGCACCTTTGCGTGATTTATCACCTTTTGCACAAAAACCAGTATACAGATACGTTTTATCACCTTCCGTTAGCAAACCTGGGTCAAACTGAGGCTGGTCCCCTTCTCTTTCCCCAAGACGTGTACCGTCTGCATAATGGACATACCCATAGAACTCATACTTCCCTGCCGGTGTATCGCAAACGGCAACAGATACCACAGGTACTTTATCTAAAACATAGTACAAATAGTATCGTCCATCTGGACCTACCGTCACATCTGGAGCGTATAAACACATATTTTCAGCATGGTTCAAAGGATCATCTGTTTTCTTGTAAATAACACCTTCATACCGCCAATCTCCCAGATCATCTACAGGGGCAGACCAACATACATAATCATTTAAACAAAATACATGGCCATTAAAACGGTCATGGGATCCATAAATATACACCCTGTCATTAAACACATAAGGTTCTGCATCAGGGATATACTCCCATGAAGGAAGGTATGGATTCAATCCTTGCTTTTTCTGTACTGTCATTGGAGCACCTCATCTTTATAAGTTTAGGTTTCTGTTACATACTGATTACATTACCATTTTCCTCTAAAAAATCATTTACAAATTAGACTACACCTTTATCCGGCCGTTCTTTAAATTGCTGTTAAATAGTTAATTTAATTTCTTATTCCACTCTAAAATAATCAAAATCCACAAACCCGCCAGTTGTTTTTGTTGCATAAGAAAACAAAGCAAAGCGGTAACCCATGAAATGGTCTAATTTATAGGTCATTTGAAGCGTGTCACCTATAAAATTCCAGTTCTTACTGTCAAGACTATAATAAAATTTGGCCTTATCCGTCTGATTCTTAAAATCAAAAGCAATTCTAAAATATACCCTCTCCTGCTCAATAGAAATCGTATCTATTTCCTCTGGGATACCAGAACTTGCAATTACCATGACAATCTCTTTCGACCCTTCAACCATCTTTACACCGACAAAGCCATAATCTTTTTGAAAAGCAGCAATCCCTGCAATATCACCGTCCTTCATATTCTTTGTTTCCATAGCAATACTACCGGAACACTCCGGTCCAAACGTTCTTTGGGTAAGTATATTTCTCGCATCCTCTAGTCCCGAACTAACTCTTCCATTTCTCAACCTTAAATAACCAGGACGTTCCGTTAAGGACCAGTTCCGATTGTCAGGATTATGATTCCATTGCCAAGCCAATTGAAGGGAGTTACTAGAATAATTGAATTCATCAGATGTTATTATGTTATTGTTGACCATATTCATACTAGCTGGGATAGTCATCTGTTTCGGAATTTTTCCTCGTTCACCAAATACTGGCCAATTCTCTTCCCATGTCACAGGAACAAGACAAGGAATACGACCTACGGAACCATTATCACGAAACAGCAACGCATACCAACTACCATCAACTGTATCAACAATTCCCCCCTGTGCCGTACCGCTAGTATCATCCAATGCAACTCTTCCCTCATATTCCCCATCAATGCGATCAGACCGGTGTACAATCTGAGTTCGATGGCCATTCTTCGGCCAGGTAATGGTAAAAACATAATAGTACCCGTTAATCTTTTGGATATGTGCTCCTTCAGCAGGGAGTCCAACATTTTCTTTCGTACTTGCCACTAAACTAGCATCTGGAATAATTACTTTGTTTAGTCCACCCGTCTTAATTGCCGTTGCATCTTCCGTAAGCTCAATGATTTTTATATCGCCACTATCGTAAACCATATACACCTTGCCATCGTCATCAAATAATAACGACATGTCATGGTAATATTTCTCTAAAGTAGCACGTTTCCAGATACCCTTTTCTATTGTATCGGTTGAAAAAATATAGGTTTTGTCTGTTGATAATGAAGCTACCGCTAAATAAAATGTTCCCTGATGGTAGCGAAGACTACTTGCCCATGACCCTTTCCCGTATTCATCTTTTCCCTTTGTTAAGGTTTGTTCATCATTTTCGGCGAGAATGTCATAGACGTAACTAACGATTTCCCAATTCAATAGATCGTACGATTTCATAATTGGTACCCCAGGATTCATGTGCATCGTAGTACTAGACATACAGAAGACATCCCCTACTCGAATCACATCGGGGTCAGGTACATCAGCCCAAAGGATCGGGTTTTCAAACGTATGTTGATTCAATGAGCCCTTATTCAACACTTCTTTCATGTTTTATGTTCCTTTCATTTACAGTTTTGTTATTTCATGAAGTTATTAGATAAGGAGTTCCACTTTTAACGTTAAACTCATATACCCCTTGATCAATTTTTGTAAGTGATTGAAGTTGGTTTTGCTCTACTTCCGTCACTTCAATTGGCCAATTGGTTCTAATTCTACAAACACCACTATTTTTTGCCGAAATGATGCAAGATTTCACTCTGTGATTTTCCCAAATTAAATCTATTTCATAACCACCTCTAGCTTTTAATCCTTTTATACTTCCACTTTTCCATGCTTTCGGGAGTGCTGGAAGCAAGTGGATCTCGTTGTTATGACTTTGAAGTAGCATCTCTGCTATACCTGCTGTTCCTCCAAAGTTTCCATCAATTTGAAAAGGTGGATGGTTATCGAATAAATTATTTAATGTAGATGACTTTAGAAGCTCCACGACATTTTGATAAGCTAGTTCTCCTTCTTCTAATCGAGCCCACATGTTAATGATCCAAGCACGACTCCAACCAGTATGCCCACCACCGTGTTGCAATCTTCTCTCCAGAGTAACTTTTGCCGCTTCAGCTAATTCGGGTGTTGTCCTTGGTGAAATCTGCTTTCCAGGATGTAGGGCAAACAAGTGTGAGATGTGACGATGCCCAGGTTCGGCTTCGTCATAGTCTTTTAACCATTCTTGAATTTGCCCATGTTTCCCCATTTTCGGCTTTGGAAGTTTTTCGACTAAATTAAGTAATGTATGACGGAATGGAGTATCTATATCTAAGATTTCACTTGCACGTATGCAACTAGAAAAGAGAGCAAAAATAATTTGGCTGTCCATTGATGGACCTTCACATAAAGTTCCTCTTTCGCCATTTGGTAAAATATATGTATTTTCAGGTGATACGGAAGGAGTTGTAATTAGAAACCCTTCATTGTTTTCCACAAGAAAATCAACAAAAAATAAAGAAGCTTCTTTAAGCGTATCATAGGATTTCTGTAAAAATTCTACATCAAGTGTAAACTCATAATGTTCCCATAAGTGTAAACACAACCAGGCTGCACCTGTTGGCCAAAGCGTAGCCGGCATATATATGTCCTGCGGTGCCGTGTCGCCCCATATATCCGTATTATGGTGGGCAGTGAAGCCTCGGCAACCGTACATGGTTAAAGCTGTTTTTCTACCATTTTCCTTTATTTTTTCAATATGATCAAACAGAGGTCCATGACATTCTGATAAATTACATATTTCAGCAGGCCAGTAATTCATCTCTGCATTTATGTTAATGGTATACTTACTGTCCCATGGCGGAAGCATCTGATTATTCCAGATTCCTTGTAGTGTGGCTGGTAATGAGTTCGGTCTACTGGATGCAATTAATAGATACCGTCCAAATTGAAAATAAGTTGTAATTAATGCAGCATCCTCTTCTCCTTGTTTCATTATATCCAAGCGTTGATCTGTTGGAAGCTCTAACTGCGATATAATTAATTCATTTATTTGTAGGTCCACCCTGTTAAATAAGAATTGATAATCGTCAATATGTGTTTTTCGTAGTTGAGGGTACGATTTTTTAGCAGCTTGTTCCATTGTATCCAGACATTGCTTCTCTGGATTCTCAAATCGATAGGTAGTAGCTGCTGTAAGAATTAATGTAACAGCATCAGCTTCTTCTACTATTAACCTGTTTCCTATTGTTTTCACAGAGCCATTCTCTGCAATTGCCTTTAGCCCACATCGAAATGCAATACCATCTTTACCACCAGTTTCTCCTCGCATCATTATGGAGTCCCTTGACAGAGCAACTAGTTCATCATAGTTCCTAGCATTTCCACGATCTAGAAAAGCTTGAAATGAAATAGAACGGTTCTCAGAAGCCGACAACCGGATAATCATCACTTGGTCTGGGTAACTAGTAAATATTTCACGGTTAAATGTAATACCTTCTAACGTGTAGTTTACCTTGGCGATAGCTGTTTTCAAATTGAGTTCTCTATGATAATGAGTTACCTCTTTTTCTCCGTGATTCATGTTTAATAGCAAATCGCCGAGGGGTTCATAATGACGTTGGCTTTCTGGGATACCTGTAAAGGCTAACGCTGCCATCTCTTCCGCTTTTTTCAATCTTCCCTCTGACAATAATTTTCTAATTTGAGATAGATATTTTAATGCATCGGGGTTATTCCTATCTCTGGGTCCTCCATACCAAACAGAATCTTCATTCAATTGGATTCGTTCGTTCTTTACATGGCCATAAACCATTCCACCTATCCTACCATTTCCTATTGGTAAAGCTTCATTCCAATCTTCTGCAGGTAGTTTATACCAAAGTATATTATTGTTATCCTTCAAATGATCTTCTCCTTTCTTACCTTAAGGCTCTTTTCTAAGAGATTGTTGTTTTCTACAAAATTGTTCAGCTTGGATACGCTACAGGCGGACGCTTTCCGCGGGCAATGCCTCAGCCCCCTTCGGGAAAAACGCCCTACGGTGTCTTCGCCGATTTATCCTGTCTCTTCCTCTGCTAGTATTGCTTTGTAGTAAAGTCCGTCGAGACAACTCGAAGTAACTTCATGATGCAATGCTCGTCGCTGGAGTCGCCGCCTTTCGCTATTCTAAGCTTTTCCTTTAAAAGCAACAAAGTTTACGAAAGAGTCTTTCTTAAATAGTTTATCCAAAACACGCATGGCTTTACAGCCACCACCATGAATAGAAACTTTAAATGTGTAATGATTTCAGCTACAGGCAATCCCTTTCCGTGGGAGTCTCATTCGCTCCGATCTCATCTACACTTCAATTCAAAAATATGAATCTCATTCTGAGCAAAAGGGATATCCACAATATATTTTAATATTTTCATGCTGGACTAGGGTGGAAGTAATTGAACCAAAAAATCCCCCCAAGGTATACAGGTTTATTATAAAGCAAGCTGTTTACCTTAAAGGGAGAATTTATTTACACATATTTAAACTTTTTACTTAATGCAACCCTATAGGAAGAGAGGCCGTCTCGTATAAATAAAAATGATAGCAATCGCTTCACTATACTGATGACTTAATATTATGTTACTTAACTAAGCATTTTTATTTATAGCATCTAAATAAAGGTTTAAAGAATCTTCTACTTCACTTTTTACTAGCTCAATAAAGTCATCATATTCTTTCTTTGTATGGGCTTTATCTAATGCTTCGTAGTAAGCAAGGCGATTTTCCACTTTAATGACAATTGGTGGAAACCCTTCTTTCATGAGTTCCAAATTTAACAACAATCGCGCTGTCCGCCCATTTCCATCAATGAATGGGTGAATTCCAACAAAAATTGCATGTAACATAGCACCACGTGCAACGGGATGTAATTTTTCCGTTACTGCTTGTTCATACCAAACCAACAGCTTCTCCATCTCTTCCTTTATAAGGAAAGGAGCTGGCGGTATATGTTTAGCACCAGAAATAAAAACTTGTTGGTCTCGATATACACCTGCATAGTCATCATCAATGCCTTTTAGTACAAGTCGATGTAAATTCTTAATCTGCCACTCCGACAAAGGATCTCCCTTTTGTACAATCTCCTCTACAAATTGAATCGCATCTCGATGATTAAGCACTTCCAAATGTTCACGCAATGTTTTACCACCAACAGTTATTCCTTCTAAGACTACCTTTGTTTCGTTAATCGTTAACGTGTTGCCTTCAATCGCATTCGTATTATATGTCCATTCGAGTAATAACTTTTCACGTAAGCTTTTGACTGTATATTTGGGTAATGGCCGATTGACATCTAGAAGCTCTTTTTTTCTATTGATTAGATCGAACACTGGCTTCACCTCTCTGATAAAAACAATTACCTTCCGCTTACATTTCTCTTTATACTGATTATACCTTCTCGTAAAGTGAATACAATCAAAAATACTTCTTATATAGTTCACGCCTTCATTGATCCACTAATGTTGTTGCATAAATTTTTGTAGTTCACTTTTTTCGTGACCTAATAGATTTTGTATTACTTCTAAAGGGGCACCATTATTCAACATATGTGTGGCATAACTGTGTCTCAGTTGGTGAGGGTGAATGCTCTTTTTTTAGTCCGGCCCTTTCAGAAATCCGTTTAATTACATACCTCATTTGAGCTATACTCAATCGCCGAGGTTTTCTCTCAGTAACAAACAACGCTCTACTGGTGTCTCCACGTTCTTCTAAGTACCTTTTTAGCCAAATCTCACAAGGGATATTGAAATAGACTTCTCTTTCCTTATCCCCCTTGCCTCGGACGATTGCTGACTGACTTTCTATACTAACACTTTCTTTATCAAGGGAGACAATTTCCCCAATACGACAACCTGTTGAGTACATAAATTCGAACAATGCACGTTCAAATGAAGAGTTACAAGCTTCCCGTAAATACTCAATCTCTTTTTCAGTTAGGTATTTCGGAATACGTATTGAAGTTTTTGGCTCCCTTAGCTTTCTAGCTGGATTATTTTTAATTATACCTTCCTCATGGGCCCACTTAAATAAGGATTTTACAAAGCGAATTCGATGTCCTAGACTTGAAGGTTTAAGTCTCTCCGAATCCTTTACTAAATAGTTCTTCAAGTCCCTTTGCTCAATCCCTTCAATATTTACTTTATTTGAGAAATATCTTACTAAGAGATTAAATTGTACCGTGTAAGCCTTTAGTGTTTGCAGCGAATAGCCTTCTAGCAATTTATCTGATTGATAGCTTTTCCAAGCTTCTGAGAGCAACACGCGAATTCCTCCTCAGTAGTCTTTTTTATAATTTTCGTCAAAATAGAACGAATCCAAACTACTAAAATAGGAATTTGATTAATTAAAAAATTGAGAGATTCATATATAGTTTTTAATAACTTTCTTTATCTATGAATCGCTGAGCTAGTTATACCTGGATATCCGTATTTCATATGTTCTTTTTATGCTAAATGCAATTTCAACAGAATGTACATCTTAGGAAGTGATTTTCTTGTTATATTAAATAAATTATAATAGATGCACAGAGCGATGTATCATCGCTCCATTATGATCTTTGTTAATCTCTAAAGAACTCTCTGAAGTAATCTCTGGTATTGCTTTAGTCATATTGGCATAATGGTCAGGTCATTATGATAGAGTGGCCAGGTCAATTTGAGGTAATGGAAGGTCTCTAATGAAACTTCGAAGAACAACTTATTTCCTACCATTCATGCAAAAATAATAAGAAGAAGCCAAACATGCATAAACCAAAGCATATTTTGGCTTCTTTAAATTTTTGTACTGAGAGAAGTTGGGATAGCTCTAGGTGATGACGGACAAGTAGAAGTTAAGGATAGAAAAATCGTTTTACGGAAAAAGGAACATATAAACCTTCCTGAAGGTGTTGATGCCGAATTCATGGATATCTTAATAATGTCATTAAAGAT
>JAJOJL010000021.1 GCA_021208645.1 Bacillus sp. (in: firmicutes)
ATTAGCTCCACCTCATTTACCGTCAATAAAATTCTTTTTTAAAGAACGTTTTATTTTTATTCTACATCCTATATTGCTAACTGTAAACACTTTTCGATTTAAAAAGGTAAGTTTGTTCACTATATTGAACAAGAGCTGTTGTTTTTAACTGTAACTCATTATTTAAATGGTACAAAAAAAAGATGTCCCAAAAGGAGATAATTTCTCCGTACCGGGTCACCCTCTTATTTTAAAAAAAGTATTGTGATAGGATATTTAAATTTTTTACCAAAAAGGGCGGCAATGATTGCAATAATCGCTAAAATACTGAAGGAGACAATGATTACAATAAAAAACGCGATACCGACAAATCCCACTGTGAAATTAAGAAGTTGGAAGGTTGTGTTGTTATCATTACCTTGCCAACTACTGACCATGTTAACACCCATCGTAATTAAAACAATAATAATAGGATAAAGGGTAAAGCTGATTTGAAAGTTTAAGGACTGTTTTCCGTGGTGATCCATAAAGTCTGATTTTTTCCGAACGATGAGCCAGTACAGGAGAGTAATCAAAATATTAAATGCCGGCATTGGGATTAAAGCGAGTCCGTGGCTAAATGCCCCTCCTATTCTTTCGACAAAGGAATATATAGTTGAATCTCGAAAGCTAGGTTGTTCAACAGTATTTTCCCCCACTTCCAATGATCCACTATCATTTCCTTCCATCTCCATCGATTCTTTTTTCTTCAAAAATCGTTTGATATTAACATAACCGAAACTTCCTGCAAACAACAGGACGAGGAAGATGAGTAAAAACAATGACTCTCGGGTAAAAACATAAACCAAACCGGGTATTACGCTAAAGATAATTAATGTAAGGTTTACCTTTATGTTTATTTCTGCTGTTGTATCTCCCTCTTTATGGAAACGAAAGACAGCCAGTAATAGAGCTAGGCCTGAAAAGAAAAGATACGTTCCTAAAGCAATCATAAAACTTACAACAAAAACGTTAAAGTAAGATGATAAATAAGCAGTTGCAAAGATACTTATTAAATACATCGCTGCTACTAAGACAACAAGGCTAAGCAACGTTTTCTTCCAGTTTGGATCGTAGGCGAAAGCTTTTTTATATATTTCTTTGAACTTTGGAATCTGCTCTCCCTTTGTTTTCTTAATGTAATAGATACTTCCTTGAAAGAGGATTCCTCCAATAAATAATATGAATACGGCATAGATTGGGTATTGAATATAAGTTTGTAGCACGTGTGACCCTCCTGACAGAAACTCTTTCTATGGTAACATAACTTTTGCTGTGCTCTACAGTTTTTTGCCCGAAAAAACTTACTGTTATTAACTAAAAAGCTATTAGACTAGCATTTCTAAATGATTTTTCCAAAGACAAAGAAAATAGCAGTTGAACTATTTCCATTATTATGATAAAACTATAAGCGAGTTGTTTAATACGTTTATCCAACTCTAATTGAATAGCTGAATCACTCTAGGGGCGCTTGAAAGCTGAGAGAGACTGGTGTCTTAACCCTTATAACCTGATCTAGTTAGAACTAGCGTAGGGAAGAAGTGTGGAAATGCTGCGTTGGCAAAACATTGTTCTGACAGTTTATTGCCTTGGGCATTCGTATAAATTGATCCGTATACAACCACTTCTTTTTTACAAGAAGTGGTTTTTTGTTTTTAAAAAATAAGGAGGGATAAGTTTTGACAAGGATACTAGATTTAGAAGCTTTAGTAAAACAGGTGGACGATCGGCAGGATGAACTTGTTGAGTTATTAAAAAAGTTAATCCAGTTTGAAACACCTGCACCTCCAGCTAGAAATACACAGGAAGCACAGACTTTTGTTGCAGATTTTTTAATGAGTCACGGATTTTCCATTGATATGTGGGATGTGTATCCTGGTGACCCAAACGTTGTTGGGCTCTTAAAAGGAACGGACCCTGCCAACCACAAAAGCTTGATCATTAATGGGCATATGGATGTGGCGGAAGTGAGTGAAGACGAAGAGTGGGAAAAGGATCCCTTTACGCCGATTGTACGTGATGGTATAGTGATTGGCCGAGGTGCTGCAGATATGAAAGGTGGCATGGCTGGTGCTCTGTTCGCTATCCAACTGTTGAAAGAGAATGGAATCGAGTTATCTGGGGATCTTACGTTGCAATCGGTTATCGGTGAGGAAGTTGGTGAAGCTGGTACTCTACAGGCTTGCCAACGAAATGGTGGTGCAAAGGCAGACTTCGCCCTTGTTGTAGACACAAGCGACTTACATATTCAAGGACAAGGCGGAGTTATTACTGGTTGGATTACGGTGAAAAGTAAAGAAACTCATCATGATGCGACACGCCGTAGCATGATCCACGCAGGAGGCAAGCTAGTTGGAGCCAGTGCTGTTGAAAAAATGGTGAAGGTTATCCAAGGACTTCAAGAGCTGGAAAGACATTGGGCAGTAACAAAAAGCTATCCTGGCTATCCGGCAGGAACGAATACCATTAACCCTGCCGTTATTGAAGGTGGCCGACATGCAGCCTTTATTGCCGATGAATGCCGGTTGTGGATTACAGTCCACTTCTATCCCAATGAAACCCATGACCAGGTGGCAAAAGAAGTAGAAGAACACATTTTAAATGTGGCTAAGGGAGACATCTGGCTAAAGGATAACCCACCAACTTTTGAATGGGGGGGTACTTCCATGATCGAAGACCGAGGGGAAATTTTCCCGTCTTTAGAAGTAGATCCAGAGCATGATGGTGTTCAGTTATTGGCTTCCGTACATGAGAAGGTTGCGAAGGAAAAGGCTATTATCGACGTTTCCCCAACTGTAACAGACGGAGGGTGGCTAGGTGATCACGGTATACCAACAGCCATCTATGGACCAGGAAATTTAAACAACGCCCATTCCGTAAATGAACAAGTTTCTATCGAACAGCTCGTTCAATATACAAAAACATTGGTGCAGTTTATATACGAGTGGAGTCATACTAAGAAATAACCTTAGATGACTATATAGTTCCAATTAGTTTTTACTTCTTTAAGAATAAAAATTTTGTGATACACAGTTGGAGCGAACGGAAGTCTACGAGACTCCTGCGGGAAAAGAGGTTAAGTGGAGACCCCACAGGCGAAGCCGAGGAGGCTCCACAACCTCCCGCGGAAAGGGAGTGGACTGTAGTGAGCTCCAACGGAGCATTAAGTAACTATTCTTTATATATAAACGAAAAAAATCTATCAACGAGGTGATTGGAATGAAATTTTCAGAGAGATTGCATGAGAAATTATTGCCAATTTGGAGAAAGAACCATGACCATCCATTCGTACAAGAAATTGGCAACGGAACCTTAGACAAGGAAAAATTCCGTTTCTACATGATTCAAGACTATCTATACTTAATTGACTATGCTAAGCTGTTTGCCATCGGTGCTGTTAAAGCGACAGATGTGGAGACAATGGGGAAATTCGCAGCGATGCTAGACTCGACCCTTAACGAAGAAATGTCCCTCCACCGTCAATACGGCGAAAAGTTTGGGATCACTCCTGAGGAATTTGAAGCAGCGGCTCCGTCACCGACGACACTCGCTTACACACACTACATGCTTCATGTGGGCCAAAACGGTACATTGGCTGATCTCGTTGCAGCCCTCCTTCCATGCGCTTGGAGCTATTGGGAAATTGGGAAAGAATTAAGCCAAATTCCTGGAGCTGCAGATCACGAGTTTTACGGAGAGTGGATTAAGATGTACAGCTCTGACGAGTTCGGTCAAGTGGCCCAGTGGTGCATCGATCTTCTAGATGAGCTGACAGAAGGCAAACCAGAAGAGGAGCTTGACCGCTTAGAGGAAATCTTCCTTAACACGACCCGCTTTGAATACATGTTCTGGGAGATGTCGTACAACCAAGCGATGTGGCCGGGAGATGAGTAAGGTTGCTTTACAGTTTCAGAACGTTTCCTTCCATTATAAAAACAGTAAGGATAATCGAACTGAACCAAATGTATTAGAAAAACTCAGTTTTGACGTTCGCCCTGGCGAATTCATCAGCATTATTGGGCCTAGCGGCTCAGGTAAAAGTACCTTGTTTAAACTTATCACCGGACTGGAGCAGCCTTCGTCCGGTGAGATTCTCATCAATGGAGAAATTCATGCAAACCGCCTTGGCCGGGTGGGCTATATGCCCCAGCAGGATTTACTGATGCCTTGGCGTACGGTCATGAAAAATGCAGCCCTACCTCTTGAATTAAAGGGCGTAAAGAAAAAGGATGCAGAGCAGCAAGTGTTAGAGCTCCTTGAGGAATTTGGCTTAAAGGGCGTGGAGGACAAATACCCGAGCGATTTATCAGGGGGGATGCGGCAACGGGTTTCATTTCTACGGAGCGTCTTAAGTGGATCCAATGTTATGCTCCTTGATGAACCGTTCAGCGCCTTGGATGCCATCACTCGCATGAACATGCAGGAATGGCTTTTGGAACAATGGGAAAAGTGGAAAACAACCGTGCTCTTCATTACCCACGATGTGGAAGAAGCCCTTTTCTTATCTGATAGAGTCTTTGTTTTTACAGAAATACCAGTAAAGAAGTTAGAGGAAGTAAATGTTCCCCTCAAGCGGCCGAGGAATTTACATGATATTCATGATCCAGAGGTCATCAAGCTGAAGGAACATTTAATCGACCAGTTACGGTCGAAGGTGACGCCATGAAGTATGTAAAAGACTATTTCGCACCTGCAATACTGGTGGTTATCTTTCTCGTAATCTGGGAGATTGTTGCGAGAATCATTGGCATGGCGTTTATTTTGCCTTCACCGACACAAGTGGTAGTAAAGCTGTGGGATTTAAAGGAAATATTATTCCTTGCCCACCTACCAGCAACGTTGTCCGTTATTGTGACGGGGCTTCTTCTGTCCATCGTGTTGGGAGTAGGCTTAGCCGTTTGGATGAATGTAAGTAAAACAGCAGAAAAAGCGTTTTACCCCATTCTTATTTCGTCCCAAACGATCCCGATTATTGCCTTAGCACCAATCTTTGTGTTGTGGTTCGGGTATACATTGTGGAGCAAAGTCGCCGTGACGCTTCTCATTACTTTTTTTCCCATCACGGTCAATACGTTTGACGGGCTACGGTCGAGTAGCAAGGAAATCAGGGAATTGTTAATGACCATGGGTGCCAGCAAGCGGGAGATCTTCTTTAAGCTGCAGGTGCCATCGGCATTGCCCCATTTTTACTCTGGGCTGAAAGTGGCCGTGACCTTAAGCGTCATCGGTGCTGCCATCGGCGAATGGCTTGGGGCTCAGGCTGGATTAGGTTATTTTAGCCGCCGGATGATGACACAATTTGACGGAGCAGGCGTGTTCGCTCCAATTGTATTGTTGTCGTTGGTGGGTATTATATTATTTTTACTTGTTATTTTGTTGGAAAAAATCACATTAAAGTGGAGGAAAACACAATGAAAAAGGTTTTAATTTCGTTTATTAGCTTCTTAGTTTTAACAGCATTGGTTGCATGTGGTGAAGGGGATTCTGCTGCTGGTGATGGCGCCGCTGATGGGGAAACGGTTGAGTTAAGGGAAATTGACGTTATGCTCGACTGGTATCCGAACGCCGTGCACAGCTATTTATATGCGGCTATTGAAAATGGTTATTTTGAAGAAGAAGGGTTAAAGGTTAATATTAAGTTCCCGGCAAACCCGACGGATCCGATTAACTTGGCTGCTGCTGGGCAAATTACCCTCGGTATTACATACCAACCAGATGTGGTAACGGCACGTGCTAATCAAGACGTACCAGTAAAATCAATTGGAGCTATCGTTCGATCTCCCCTTAACCATACGATTTTTATGGCAGACAGTGACATTCAAACACCTAGCGATTTGGAAGGTAGGCAAGTAGGATTCCCAGGAATTCCTGTTAACGAAGCGTTGATTAAAACAATGGTTGCCAATGACGGCGGAGATCCTTCGACGGTGCAGTTAATCGATGTTGGCTTTGAGCTTGGTTCTTCCATTGTTAGTGGCCGTGTGGATGCCGTAACTGGTGCTTACATTAACCACGAGGTTCCTGTACTCCGTCATGATGGACATGAAGTTCGTTATTTTAACCCAGTAGATTACGGAGTTCCAAGCTTTTATGAGCTTGTGTTTGTAACGAATGATGCTACTTGGGAAAGTGACAGCGATGTAATTCGTGCGTTCTGGCGGGGGGCTACAAAGGGTTATGAGTTTATGGTAGAGAACCCTGAAGATGCGTTGAATATTTTGTTAAGCAATCAAGACCAAGCAAACTTCCCATTGGTGGAAGAAGTGGAAAAGCAGAGTTTAGAGATTTTATTACCGAAGATGGAATCTAGCAGCGGCTTTGGAAGCCAAGATGCTGACTCCTGGCAAGAAACCATCGACTGGATGCTGGAGTTTGGCTTGATAGATTCAGAGCCATCGTTGGATGATATTTTTGTGAATATAGTCGAATAGATTATCGTAGGGGACCTGTTCTTGGGGTATTTAGTGAAGGTGATTCGCTGAATACTTCGGGGGCAGGTTTTTTATTGTAATTCTTTAAAAACCAGCTGGAATGTTTACAAATAATTCCATAAAACTCATGTTTTCACAATTTTAGACACAAAACCAAAAATATTTTTTAAATTTTTTTAGTCCTTTTTACGCCTAAATGGATACTTAGTATATGAAGGGAAATTTAAGGAAGGAGGTGAGCTAATGGAAAAGAAATTACCTACAGGTGACGACGAACCGATCAAAGATGAAAAGTTACGATTTTTGGAAGTTTGTATTGAGATAGCTAGAGAGGACGGTGAATATGCATTAATCATCGATAAGTTTTTATTTGAAGATGCAATTAGTGAAACTTGGGAGTTTATATATCATTCCTTGTGTTGTAACGAAGCATTTACGGAAACTTTTCGAACTAGACTGAATCGATTACAGGACGCCTATATGGATGCTTTGTGCTTTTTCCAAGAAGGGGATGAAACAGGGAAAGTAGAAAAAAAGTACTTCCTGGAATGGACGGATCATTATAGAAATACGATTGGTAGCATTTCATACATTTATCAGGTCCGCCGAAATGCTATTGAAGAGATTAGGAAACTTAATCCTATTGAATGTAAAAGCTAGAATTCCACTACATTAGTAACGGTTTTTCACAATTTAGACACAAACGAGAAATATTTTAAAAATTTTTTGCGGACTTTTGGTGCTTTAGAGTGTACTTATCTTATGAAGGGATATTAAAGGAGGGAAAGTTAATGAAGTTAGAGTATGTTGTAAATGAAAAGTTAAAAGATGAAAAGTTAAGGTTGCTGGAGGATTGTATTCAAACGAGTAGAAAGGACGGTGAGTATGACTTAATTTACCATAGGTTTTTATTCGATGACGCTGTAAAAGAAACTTGGGAATTCATTACCTATTCATTGATTTGCAACGAAGGAACTACAGAAAACTTTCGTACCAGGTTACAACGTTTGGTTGATGCTTTTAACAATGCGAAGTGTCATTTTGAAGAAGGGGATGAAAATGGAAGGATTGCCATAAGCCAACGGGAGGAATGGATTAGTTTTTACAGAGACACATTACTTTGGTTCTTAGGCATTAATCGTGTATTTCAATTTGCGATGGAAGATATCAACAATCTTAATCCTAGTCAAAGAAAAGGCTAGCAGTATGAAATAGCCTAAGGAGGATTTTTCGATGAATAAATGTGATGAAAAACCTTGTTCTCGGATGATGGTGAGTGATGTTAAGCTTAGATTTTTAGAGTGGCAAATAGATTTACACAAAAATGTCTGTAATTATGATTTAGCCTCAGACGACTCTGCCTTCGAAGATGCCATTAAAGAAACTTGGGATTATATACTCCATTGCCATACATACGATTCGTTAACCCCAAAAATCACACCTAGAATTAACCGCTTAATACAAGCATTCACAAAGGCAGCATCTTTATATGAGGAAGGTGTTTATAAAAGGGAGATAGATTGGAAGACATATTCAAAGTGGGTTGGTTACTATAGGAATTTTTTCCGGTGGGTAAACGATATTGAGCGACTAACGCTTCATGTAGATCATATCGATTCCCATGCGTTGAAGAAGCTCGGGTATGGTTCAATGGAAAAATAGATTAGTATAGATGGAAGGGGAAGCTCTATTTATCAAAAGGTTCCCCCTCCACAGGTAACTCAAGATCCGGCCATCTCTCCCCCATTCACATGGATCACCTGACCTGTAATATAACTTGAATCATCGGAGGCAAGGAACACGAAAGAGGGTGCCAGTTCAAATGGCTGCCCTGCCCGTTTCATGGGAGTTCTCGTGCCAAAGGTTTTCACCTCTTCTGCCGGGAAAGATGATGGTATTAATGGTGTCCAAATTGGACCTGGCGCGACGGCATTAACACGGATACCTTGGTCCACTAGCGACAATGCCATGGAGCGGGTAAAGGTAATAACTGCCCCTTGGGATGCAGAGTAGTCGATCAGTTTTTTGTGACCGTGATAGGCTGTTACGGAACCGTTATTTATGATGGTGCTTCCTTCTTGTAAGTAGGGTAAAGCTGCTTTTGTCATGTAAAAAAACGAGAAAATGTTCGTTTGAAATGTTTCTGTCAGTTGTTCTGCAGAAATGTTCAGGATCGAGACCTGCACATATTGAACGGCAGCGTTGTTTACGACAACATCAATTCTGTTGAACATTTCCATCGTTTTTTTTCACCACGTATTGGGAAAAACTCTCGTCCTTTAAGTCCCCAGAGATGGCTAAACAATGGCGGCCCAGTTGTTGAATTCGTTCCTTTGTTTCTTGAGCATCCTGGTGCTCGTTGTAATATGCAATGACGATGTGGGCACCTTCCTTGGCAAAAGCATAGGCAGTAGCCCTGCCAATACCGCTGTCACCACCAGTAATAATAGCGACCTTGTCGTGTAGTTTTCCAGAGCCTTTGTAGTTGGGATTTTCTGAGATTGGTCTTGGCACCATGGGGTACTCCAAGCCAGGATGTTGCTCTTGATGCTGTGGAGGAAAAGCGATATCTTTCTCCTCACATTGAACCTCTTTATCGTAATATGGATATTTAGGATACAATGCATAAACCTCCTCTTAGTTATTTGCCTTATAGGGTATTCTTGGAGGGGGTGGAAAGTGAAAAAAAAGCAGATCAAAGGGTTGGTTAACCCTCGATCTGCAATGAAAGGGGGGAGAGCTAATAATTAAAAGGTCTCTAGTATTCCAATAATTGCTGGACCTAATAGAACAATAAAAATACACGGGAAGATAAAGATTACTAGCGGGAATAACATTTTAATTGGTGCCTTCATCGCTTGTTCTTCCGCCCGTTGCTTTCGTTTTTCTCGAATTTCATTTGATTGAACCCTTAGAATTTGTACCATTCCGATCCCTAGTTGTTCAGCTTGAATGATCGATCCGATAAGGGTTTTTACATCTTCAGCATCTAGCCTGTCTCTTATACCAGACAATGCCTCTCTTCTCGTTTTTCCGAGGCGCATTTCTTCTAAGCACCGTTGGAATTCATTGGATAAAACGCCACCGCGCTTCGCTACAACCTTACTTAAAGCCGAATCAAACCCTAAGCCTGCTTCAATACTTACAGTAAGTAAATCAAGAAAATCTGGCAATTCTTTTTGGGCTTGTTTATTCCTAACAGTCGTTTTCTGCTTTAAATAATAATTTGGGAAATAGAGTGCAATCCCTAAACCTAGTAAAACTGCTAAAAAGGTATTGGTAAATGCCATATTTAACAATAAAGTATAAGCTCCGAACCCTAACGGAAGCAATATGAGAAGGATCATTTGAAAAAGACGAAATTCCACGGCAGTCATTCCCTTGGGATTTCCTGCTTTATCTAGCTTACTATCTAATTTTTCCTTTTTTTCGTTAGAAACCTTCTTTTGAAAATTACGCTTTAACTGAGTCAAAATAGGAGACAATATCCTTTTGGAAAATGGAAGCTTCATCTCCTCCTCATGTTCATCAACAATTTCCTCAACCTTAGTTGGACCTAGCACGGTTGTAATTCGTGTTTGCAGCTCCCGTCTTTTTTTCCACACGTAAAACAATAAAGCCAACTAGCAACAATAAAATCGTAGTTATATATAAAAGGATTATCATAGATTACACCTCAATTGCTGTGACTTTACGAATGAACATAAACCCTAATGCACAGGAAATTACCGCTATTACTAATAGAACAATTCCAACTGGATGAGTAAAGAGGGTTCCCATATAACCTGGCTCAATTATATACAGTATTAGACCAAGACCAACAGGTAATAATCCAACCACCATACCTGACAATCTGCCTTGTGCAGTTAACGTACTTATTTGTCCTTGTATTCTTATTCGCTCACGAATGGTTTTAACAATTGTTTCTAAAACCGTAGCTAAGTTCCCACCCACTTGACGTTGAATAAGAACTGCTTGTACCATAATATCTAAATCTTCACTAGGCATACGTTCTTTCAAGTTATTTAACGCTTCTTCCACACTTGTTCCGTATTGCATTTCACGAATGACAATACCAATCTCATCCTTCATAGGTGAACTAGATTCTTCCATAACTGTTTTTAACGCTTGTGGAAAACTAAACCCAGCCCTTAATGCACCTACTATGGTTGAAATCATTTCTGGCAAACTATCATTGAACTTTTTCATGCGGTCTTGTTTTCTCTTTTTTAAAATAAACTTTGGAATATAAGCGCCAATCAATGCACCAATAGGTAAAATAAATATAGTATCAAGAATGAGGTAAAGTATCCCTGCCGTTAGTGCTGTAGATATCCATTGAAACATAACATACTCTTCCGGCTTTAGAGGAACTCCTGCTTGTCTTAATAAGTTTTCTATTTTTGTGTTTTTGTCTTTCTCTACTAATTTCTTTCTTATCCGTTCCTTCGCTAAACGAAAATCGATGGTCAGCTTGAACTTTTTTGGTTCCAGTACTTCTTTATCACCTTGGATTAAATAACGCTTTATTCGCTTTTCCACATGATCACTTTTAAAAAAAAAGCTTACGAAGAACTATATAAAAAAGTAAAAATGATGTAATAAGGAATGTTATTAATAATAAAGTCTCCATTATTAACTCCACTCCTCTTCCCTTATAAATACATTTGGAGGTATCGTAATTCCTGAAGCTTCTAACCTCTCATAAAACTTCGGCCTTACACCAGTAGGAACGAGTTTACCAATAATTTTACCATTGTCATCCCTACCGTATTGCTCAAAGGTAAAGATATCTTGTAAAACAATAATATCCCCTTCCATCCCTTGAACTTCGGTTATTTTTACTATTTTACGAGACCCATCTTTTAATCGAGACTGCTGAATAATAACATCCAAAGCACCCGAAATTTGCTCTCTTATTGCCTTTACTGGTAATTCTACCCCTGCCATTAATACCATTGTTTCTAATCTTGCAATCATATCTCGTGGACTATTAGAGTGTCCCGTTGCTAATGACCCGTCATGTCCCGTATTCATGGCTTGGAGCATATCCAAAGCCTCTCCACTACGAACCTCACCAATAACAACACGATCAGGACGCATTCGTAGGGAGTTCTTCACTAAATCTCGTATGGATATGGCACCTTTTCCTTCAATGTTAGGCGGCCTAGATTCGAGTGAAATTACATGATCTTGGGCTAATTGAATTTCCGCTGCATCCTCTATTGTTACGATTCTTTCATCATCAGGTATAAAATTTGATAAAACATTTAAAGTTGTTGTTTTACCAGATCCCGTCCCCCCACTAACAAACATATTTAAACGCGCTTTAACACAAGCATCTAAAAACGTAGCCATTTCTTGTGTAAGAGTTCCAAAGTTTACTAGGTCTTGGATTCCAAAAGGATCCTTTGAAAATTTACGAATAGTAACCGTAGGCCCATTTAATGCTAAAGGTGGAATGATGGCATTTACACGGGAACCATCTGGTAATCTAGCATCTACCATTGGACTACTTTCATCTATTCTTCTACCAATTGGTGCTACAATCTTTTCGATCACCTGCAAAACATGATCATTATCTCGGAAAGTAACATCCGTTAGCACTAGTTTCCCTTTCCGTTCTGCATAAACTTGATTCGGTCCATTTACCATAACTTCCGATACATCTTCATCTAATAACAAAGGGTTGATTGGACCAAAACCTGTTAAGTCATTGATTAATTCTTCTACAACGCGTTTTCGATCGAAGTTGCCACGAAAAGACTCATCTTCTTGAATAATTTGAATTGCAATTTCGTCCACTTTGCTTGCAATTTTATCTACATCTTCGTCTTTCATTTCTTGAAGAATTTGCTTGTGAATACGATCTTTTAATTCTTTATGTTTATCGTCCATTATTGGACGAGTGATTTTCTTCTTTAGGGTTTCCTTCTTAGAAGCTTCTGTACTCATTGCAGGAGCTTTTTGTTGACTCTCCTTCTCCATTACCGCTATACTAGCTTCTTCCTTTTGAGAAGTGTTTGGCAAGTCATTTTTATTTTTCAAACGGGTTAAAAGACTCATGACCTTCACTCCTAACTAGTTTCTATTACTTGAACAATTTTTTGAACATAGATTTTTTTTCCTTTTCCCTTTTATCTACACCTTGCTTCGATACAATAGTCTCTGTCATTTGAAATACAGCTTTGGACAAGTCCGATTTTGACTGACTAATGACAAAGGGAATACCTAAATTTAAGGATTGAGAAGCTAACTTAAAATTGTTTGGAATGGAAATAATGTTATCCTGTCCAAGCATTTTTGGTACCTCACTGGCTTTAATTAAGCTTTCCATCGTATACCTGTTAACGATTAATTGGGTCTTCTCAAACAGTTCTAATTGCTTTAATGTTTCTAGAATAAGCTTTGTGTTTTTCAACGCAGTCATTTCAAGGTTCGTAATAATTAGGATTTCATCGGATACTTCCATAATATCTAAGGTAGTTCCTTGAATACCTGCACCGGAATCAACAATAATGTAATCAAATTTTTTCCTGAGTTCCTCAATAATTTTTATTACTGAATTACTTGTAATTAGATCAGCAAATTCAGGCCTTTCTGGCGCTGACAATACCATTACTCCAGATGGGTGTTTCGTCAAAAAGGAGTAAACAGCCTCTTCATTCATATCGTCTATTTCCTCTACTACTTCTTTTATCGTAAAGGTTGGAGTTAGGTCCAAGGCAACACTGACATCTCCAAACTGAAAGTCTCCGTCAATAATACAGACGTTAAGATTTTTCTTATTTAACGCAACTGCAAGGTTAACAGAGATAAGAGTTTTGCCTATTCCGCCCTTTGCGCTACATACAGCAATAACCTTGCCTTGCTGAGATGAAGTGGAGTTTTCTTTCTCTGCCATAACCAAGCCTCCTTTAAAAACGCAAAAACTTATGACTCGCTACCTTGTTTATTATTCCAAATCATCTTCCCGATTTATACTTGAATGTAATATAAAATGCAATGTTCCTCTATGGGATGCATTAACTATAGATGTAGCATCTGCAGCACTTAACTCTAAAGTTAAAGAACTATACTCAACATGCCCTTCTTCAGCTGTTGGTGGGTTCATTTTTCTGCCCACTGCTAAAACTCGAATCTTTGACTGGATTATTATTGATACAATCTCATCCTCAATATCTTCTGTAAGAATCACATCAACATAATCTTCAGGTTCAATTAAATTAGAAACAGATCGAACAAAATTAACCTCTATGGAAACTGCTCGATTGCCATCACTAACTTTTCTGGAAATGAACTGTTTCTCTTCTTCATCCGATTTAACACGATGCGTTAATAATGTTTCACCTGTTTCAATCATACTCGTAGTAAATTTACCAATTACTTCGTCCATATCCGTTACTGTATTAGGATGCATACTTTCTTTAGGGACTTTTTTTACCCCTAGTAGTTCTTCTGTGAGTGTGTGGTTTTCATTAATTGTTTGTACAGCAACAATTACTTCCGCCATTTCAACTTCTTGTTGTATTACTTCTTGAGCCTGACCAGCCTCTCGTATATATTGAAAGAATAACACGGTTGTTATTATTCCCATTATTAAAGCTAACAATAAAACTATTTTAGATCTCATCGTCTCACCTACTCTATTAGTCTGATGGTGTATGCTCCTCTGTCAATTGCCCCTGGTTCCACAAATCCTGTACCTGATTGCGCATGTTTAATAAAATATCCCCTTATATCAGTGGCATTTCTCGCCATATGTTCTGCTAAGTAAAAATATGCAAATCCCCTTATTTCAACTGTCCGATTATCACCAGTACCTCCCAAGTCCTTATAGACTGGCACTAATATTATTCTTGAACAATCCAGTTCTCTAAAATCACTACAACCTTCTACTCTCGTATTAATTACTTCATAAGACCCCCGTCTAACCCCAGGTACTGTAGATAATCGCTGACCTATTCTAAGTTCTTGGTCAAACCCTTTTTCAAGGTAATCGTAATACGTGGTAGCAGCATTGTTGCCATCAAACTCCAATATCCCGAAGTTCCCTGCTTGACCATTGGATGAGCCCCAATGTAAAGGATATGGAGGTCCTGGATTTTCAGGATCATAAAAAGTAATTGGAGTTCTTTCATCAATCCCTAGTGGCACTGCTCCAGTTGCTCGACCAATTACCCCAACCTGGGCAGAAGCTTCAGCGCTTACTTTTACGGAATCTATACCAAATAAACTGGAAAAAAATAAATCGACATTTTTTTTCTAATTTAACAGTTAGTTGAGTATTACTTATTTTCGGAGATCCAGCCAATGAGCTTACCTCATCATGTTTTTGTAGAATATCTTGAACAACTGTTGTTACTTTAGCAACTCTATTTCCTGAATCTTCCTCCCTAACAAGAACTTGAGCTCCTGAAAGTGCAGCTGCATTAGCTACTTTTTGCAATTCCGTTTTTGTCATATATAAATGCCCACCATCAATTACAAGTCCTGCTAAAGCAATTAGTCCTGTAAAAGCAAAGGATGTTATTACTAAAACATTTCCATCTTGTTTTTGAAAAAGTGATTTTAACCATTTTAACATTGTAAATCCCCCATTCACTCAATCCGAATTGTTGAGTCTACTGTTAGTATGATAGCCCCTTCCGAGAAGATCCTCGACGCAAAAGGTGTAATGGGGTTTAATGGATAAGATAACTGTACAGTAACATAATCCCCCGATTTACGGGATCCTTGATTAGGGGTCACTTTTATCATTGAGGTAGTAATTTCGCCAGCTTTAAAGTGATTGATTGCAAACTGTTTGATCTCCTCGTCACTACGGCCAAATCCACCAAGCCTTACCGTTTCTTGAGCGGTAAAGTGGAGGCTTGAATATGTGTACGTAACTCTTCCAAGATCCACAATTCCAACAATAAGTAATAAAAGAATTGGTATGACTAACACAAATTCCACTAATGATTGACCTTTTTCATTTCGTATCATAGGAAGGCCACTCCATTAATAAAAAAGGCTAATAATGCTCCACCAGCAATGGCTACCCCGTAAGGAAACTTTGTCTTTAAACCTTTTTTCAAAATTAATTCTGGCTTAATTCCATATGTGATGCCACGCAAGGCTGTAATAGTTGATTTTAAATTTTGGAATATTCCACTTCTAACAAGGAGAATAACGATACCAAATACGCCACCTAATAAGGCTATGTAAATTGTTGTAGAGAACACAAAAGCTGGACCCATTATGGCACCAATTAAAGCCAACAGTTTTACATCACCAGCCCCCATGCCACCCATCATATATGGAATCAATAATATTCCTAATCCGAGTAAAAAACCAAGTAAGCTATCTTGCAATCCTGACCAACCGTGAAATAAAATATTTAAGGTTAGAGCAAGGAGCAATGATGGAAAAATCACCTTATTATAGATCTTTCTGCTTTTGAGATCCGTTACAACACAAATGATTAATACAATGATTAACAATAGATTTAACAACATGCTCTTGCTCCCCTTTCTACTACTATTCACAAAAATAGCTTTACTGCGAGAGCAAAGCTATTCTTGTGTGTTATATTCATTTCGCTCTAAATAGTGAACATGAATTTGACAGTATTATACGTCTAACTCTTCTCTATCTCCACCAAGTCCTTCAATTACATCCCAGAATGTATCAATAATTACATCTCCAAAAATTACCAGAACCGCAACTATACCTACTGCTAAAACTCCTAAAATCAACGCATATTCCGCCATACCTTGTCCTTCTTCTTCTACTACTAAGCCTTTAAGTTTGTTCCATCACATACTAAACACACTCTCCTTTTATTATATAAATTCGATTTTTTGTCCTACTTCTGTTTCGGACGCTTTGACTGAACCGACGGACAACTCTACTACTGAATGGGCACCTTTATAACGTTTTCCTACTTTCCCCGGTGCTAACGCCTCATCGATGGCTACCACCACATTTTCTTTGTTTAGGTAGAGAATATCGATAGCGTATTTCATAAAGAAAGTGTGGACGGACGGGCAGGGTTTAATGTGTAATCCATCACCTGAGTGAAGCTTGTCTGTAAACATTAAGCCTTTTAATCTAGTAAAAAAGTTGTATGCTTGGCCAACGTTTGTTGCGATCGTTTTCCCGTTACCCAGGTTTACTAGTTTCAAAGCTTCACCTCCAGATAAATAAATTACCCCCGCCTTTACCGAAAGGCGGGGGTAATTAAACAGGCACCTTCAAGACAACTGATCACGGCTAAAGAAGAAACGAATCCTCTTAAATCCACATTCAATTATCACGAAGCGCTGCTCCCTGATCTTTCGGTAACTGGCTGGCATTGTGTCTTACCACAGAAGCCCCTATAGCTTTGCGTCACTGGCTTTCACCAGCTTTGCCTTTATCGAGATACAGTTGCTTTTTCAATTCGACTGTTCTCTAAAGTGATCATAGCACGCTAGCAAAAAAAAATGTCAAACTATTTCTGAGAAAAAAATATACCCAACTTCCGATATATTTTTGTGACTTTTTACATTCCAAACCTATAAACAAAGGACTTTAAACTTAACTGATTTCTATAATCTACCAAAAATTAATGAACCCCTCCTAAAAGATAGGATATTTTTACTAGTATCATTCTATATAACAGTATGAAAAATATTACCATATTCTTAGATAATTTCCTTTATTTTTCTACTAAATCCTCCTATTTTCGAGGAATCTTTCACTTTTTCAATCCATATAACAATGAAACCAATCCACATCAATACGTATAGGAACATAGATTGAAAATAATTTAGGTCTTTCAGTCCTTGATTACCACTTTAGCCAATACGAATATTACCCTCCTGTTTTTGGCAATGATGGAGTTAAGCCCAACTGTTAGGAGGTTACTAATAATGAACGGTTCGAAACTTCTTTTTGCCATCCGTACAAGTTTTTGGTATATTCCATCGAAGTACGGTGTAATTGCAGGACTATTTGCCTTCTTAAGTATTTATATTGACGCTTATTTAATGAACATTGAAATCATTTATCATATCGTGCCAGGGATTTTGTTATCTGACATTGGGCTAGCAAGGACGATACTATCCTCCATATCCGCATCCCTACTGACCATGACGACGATTACCTTTTCCACCATTCTCGTTGTCCTTACAACCTTTTTGTCCGAATACTCCCCAAGAACTTTGCAAAACTTCATTACGGACAACAGCACACAGCGGGTGATGGGCATCTTTGTTGGTGGCTTTATTTACTCCATATTGCTGCTCCTTTTCCTCCGGGAAACGGAAGCAGGCTCGAGATTTATCGTCCCGTCCTTTGCCGTCCTTTTTGCCATCATTTGCCTCCTTGTGTTTATTTACTTTATCCATCATGTATCCCGCTGGATGCAAGTAAGTAACTTAATTCACAGCATCACCATGAATCTTATGGAAAAAATCGAGAAGGAATATTTCGATCTAAAGGAGGTACACGCTGATCCGCCGTGGGAAGATTGGGAAAGCGAGGAACTTAAATTAAAGGACCCGAAACAAGTTTTTTTCGAAAAACAGGCTATATCAAGTTCATCGATGTGGATGGGCTACTCCAACAGGCCGTGAAAGATGATGCGATCATACGTATTGAAAAGCAAGTAAGTGACTATGTGGGGGAGGATTCCGTTGTCCTTTCCGTTTGGGTATCAGGTGGAACCGTAAAAGCGGCTGATTATGAAAACTATTTTTCCATCGGCCGAGAGAATGCTCCTGTTGATGACCTGCAGTTTGGCTTAACGAAAATTGTGGAAGTTGCCTTACGGGCTTTATCGCCGGGAGTCAATGATCCAAACACAGCCATTAACTGTATCGATAATTTAGGGAAGATATTGGCTAAGCTTGGGAGTAAATACTTGCCCCGCTCCTTTCATAACGATGGATCGAGGAACCTTCGCTTAATTATGGAAAAACCGACTTTCGACGACTATTTATATCAATGCTTCTATCAAATTCGCCAGTACGGCTTCGAGGATATTTCCGTATTAACTGCCGGGGTGAAATCGTTGACGCTCATCGCTCGAAACAATTCTAAAGAAGTAAAGGATACGGTGTGGGAGTTCACGAAATATGTTTTGGAGGGGATTGATGGGAAGAAGTTGCTGAGTTTGGATCGTCGCTACTTGAATGAACAATTTACTGCATTGGCAGAAGCATCTGGTCGAAGTGGTGAGTTTAAGGGGCTATGATGTTGATTTATTAATGTGTTAAGCCTGGTAGGAGGGAGTTCCTATCAGGCTTTTTGGGTTTTTTCATGGTTTGCGACTATTGGTTTTATCCACTTTTCGCATTCATGTCATCTATATTAGATTTCGTTTTTATACTAACTGGTTTAATAAGTGTGTTCATTCCATAAACCATGTTGGCTGCCGTACATGCGACTGTATGGTGACTTGTTTTTAGGGAGTTAGAGAAGTACTTCTGTCCTCTCGTTTTCAAGTCATGGAGACTGCAACGTTTCGCTTTCAACGCTTCTTCAAATTCTTTTTGCGCTGCTTGTTTTGCTTTAAAGAGCATCATTTGAATTCGGCTGTAGACATTGACGGCTCCATCACCTGTTGTTTCGATTGGTAGGAAAATGGCTTCTGGATAACGCTCGGTAATGAGGGACTGAACCCCGTCTGATACCCCTGATGATGGCATGCAGCCAAATGGTTTTACAGAAATGGTCATATTCACTTTCCGTTTTTTCACATTTAAGATGAGCTTACCTACCTCCATATGTCCTTCGCCACCACGGAGGTGGTTGTTGTAATGCTTCTGGGCAACTTTGGCGATTTCATTCATATTCGGAAGGTGATAGCCCTTTAAGCCAATTGCCTTTGCATAGGTTTGGAAGAGCACCCTTACTGTGGTATCTGCTAGCTTCAGCATGGCAAGGCGTTTTTGCGGGTACTTACCTTCGAGACCAAACTTCCCTTGATCGTTTCTTCGCAGGTCCATGCGGCGCCGAGTGTCATACAACCCTTCCCAGATTAAAAATAAGACCCATGCCGTTACAGATTGTACCTCTACCTCGGCCCCTTCTTCCTCTAAAAATTTCTGAAGATGGTAGTTGCCATCCCCTTCAGTGGTCATGGCCCAAAACTCACCAATGACACTTACCTTTGGTTTTACGATGGTGCGGTCCACTTTTACTGCCTCTAACTCTTTGCGGCAGCGGCGTAATACTGGTAGGAGCCATTTTCTGTTGCGCAGGGCTTCATAAAGTATTTTTTTTGCAGCGGTCGAGGGCTTGGTTTGTAGCTCCCTCCTCCAGTTCATAGGGGCGGATTCGGTAGCCGATTGCGTTTAATATGTCGCCGATTAAAACTGTTTTTAAGAAAGTCAGGAAAAAGGAGGTGTCCAGTTTTAAGGCTGACTCTTCTCCTGTCGCTTGCTTGAGTCCACTTTGCTGTTGGAACAGGAGGACCCGGAAGCCGTCAAAGCCAGCATCCCTGAGGGCCTTTCGGTATTCCGTGACATACGTTCCAAATCGGCATGGACCACAGGACCCGCTCGTAATAAAAAGATAATTACTGACGATTTCCTGTTTTGTTTTTCCCTCCACATCCCTTAGGTGGGTCAGGTGCTTAATTAAGTTCCCTACCGTAAAATACGTTGGGTTACATTGCCCACGGTTTCCAAATTCCTTGCCCAGCCGGAGGGAATCCGTATCGGGGCAATCTAGGTGCTTTACGTTGTAGCCTAACCCATGTAAAGCTCCCTCCACTAAATAGTCATGGGCCATCGTTAATCCACCAAAAAGGATGGTGGTGGACGCCTTGTCTTTCATGAGAAATTGCCGTGGTACAGGATCGAACCATTGCGTCTTTTCCTCGTCTAAACCTAGTTCTGCTTCCTTCCGTCTAATGAATCGTTCCATTTCATCTTCGAAAATGTTGTTGACTTTGTCGTCGGTTTTGTTTGGTTTTGCCATGATGATCCTCCGTCTAATTTTTAGAAAGGTTGTTTAATTGTTCTAGTTAGCTCTTTACTATTGCAACTGCTGGATTGAGGGATTCTATCCTACTCTTCTTGATTATTTTCTTTGTTGACTGCGGAATTGAATGCTTCTATACCGCTTTTCTTGGCTCTTTCTTTCTCAACTTGCGGAATTGATCGATTCCTA
>JAJOJL010000084.1 GCA_021208645.1 Bacillus sp. (in: firmicutes)
AGTCGTCCGCCGTGCTTTGTTCTGCCGCGATGGCCTCGATGAAAATCAACGAAGGTATTATTTGAATCTAGAAAATGGTTATAAGGGAGAATGTATTTTTGATGAATATGTCAAGGCTCTCCCAGACGATTGGCTTATCCTTAACGACTTGACTCTTGAACACAACAATACTACTGTCCAAATTGACTCCCTGCTAGCCTCCTCTAAGAATCTTTATCTCATCGACACGAAATACTTAGAAAACGATTATTTTTTTAACAAGGAAGATGAACGCTTTTATCCATGTCATTACAATGGTGACGGCAAGGATTACCTGATGCAGTTGCGTCGTTGCGAATCTAATTTCCGCACCATCTTAACCAGTGCTGGCCTTCATCATTTCACCGTTATTAGTCGTCTTGTTTTTGTTCATCCAGCGTTTAGCCTATATGAGTTACCACGGGAACATCCCGCTGTCGTTCTCCCAACACAAATCAACCGCTTTATTGACAACATAAAAAAGCAGCCTGCTGGAATTTCCAGTGCTCATAGGAAACTGGCAGACCATCTTCTTACAAAATGCGTCTCGAAGAAAAATTTCGATACTGCACCAGACTATACGTATGAAGGGTTGAAGAAAGGGTTGTTTTGTGGGGGATGTTTATCTGAGATGGTTGGAGACAGCTGGTATTCGGTGAAATGTCGAAAATGCGGATGTGAGGAAAAAATAGACGATGCTGTACTGCGCGCGATTGAGGATTATATTTTATTATTCCCTGAGCGCCCCCTTACAACGGTTGACATTTGGGATTGGTGCGGAGGGTGGATGTCCGATCATATCATTCGAAGGATATTAAAAACCAATTTTCAGGTTGTTGGTTGGGGGAAATATGCAATTTATAAGTAAATAGGGTAATAAGAGGGGAATTTCCCCACTATTTAGTTGCTATCTGATCGCTAGTCATGATCAGATAGCTTTATTTATTTTGTCCTAATTTTACGTGCCTGTTATATAAACTGTTTGTTGTATGTAGATGCAGTTTTTACTTGTATTTACGTCCTATCGTGGTGGTTGATTGAAGTAGCGCGCGTTTTCCTCCTCTACTTCCATCATAACCCCAAGGTTAATTGAAGTAGCGCGCATTTTCCTTCTCTACTTCCATCATAACCACGGGGTTGATTGAAGTAGACCGTTTTTTTTAATTCCTATTTAAAACAAATGGTTCCCTGATGTGATTCATTCCTAAGAAAATTACACATTATTATTCCTTTAAACTACCTTTTTCAGTCTCAGTCGGCCACGATGCCCTTTATGTTACTTTTTTTTGGGTTGAGGGCAATAGCAGAGAGGAAGAGTACTGCGCCCATAACCTATTGGCCAGCCCCAAATCCCAAAAGAGGTAATTAATCTGCTCCTTGGTAATTCCCTCGACCCAAAATAAACTAACTAATCGTCCCGCCCTCACCCACAACACCAAACAAACACACCTTCGTCCACTGCTTCCCACCCACAAAACCATAAAAAAGGTAACCAAAGCTCCTTCGCCATTGGCTACCTTCCACCATTAACTATGTTCCAACAATCAAAAAACTAAATTACCTTCTATTCAGGGAAAACCCAGAATCAAAACCAAAATTCCTTTTTTAGAAAACCCAAAACCAAACCCTAATTACCTTCTTTTTCAAGTAAACCCCAAAACCTAATTACCTCTATTCAGCCAACCTCACAAACCCCAAAACCTAATTACATCTATTCAGCTGCTTGGACCGCCTTCATAATCGCATCGAAATCTAGTCGATCCGTCGACTCCACCACATAATCCCCGGCACCGAGGCTCTCCATGGAACCGACCCCAACGGCGAACATCCCTGCCGCCTTGATTGCCTCAATCCCAGCCTGGGCATCTTCAACGCCGACACACTCACCTGGCTCCACTTTCAAACCTTCCGCTGCCGTCAAAAACGTCTCCGGATGTGGCTTTCCATGGGTCACCTGCGCCGCATCAACGATATAATCAAAATAATCAATTAGCCCGAGCCCACGCAAAACATCAGGAGCATTCTTACTGGCCGACCCAATCGCCAACAACAAGCCCTCCTCCTTAATCCTGTCCAGCAACGGCACGATCCCCGGAAGCACATCGTCAGGGGACATATCCTTAATCAATGTCTTATAATGCTCATTCTTCTTTGTGGCCAGCGCTTCCTTCTCGTCCCGACTAAAGCTCAGCCCAGGATCGAGGGCAATGATTCGCTCCAGGGAATCCATCCGGCTCACACCCTTCAACTGCTCATTAAACTCCCGGTCAAAATGAACACCAATCTCTTCAGCCAGCTGCTTCCACGCCAAAAAATGATATTCCGCCGTATCTGTAATCACACCATCTAAATCAAAAATAAATGCCTTTATGTTTGTCATTCTAGTTAGTTCCTTTCCATTAAAAAAACTTAGTAACGCCACCTAAAATCAAACTAACACTCACTCAGAGCGTCAGCGATCTTCGACCTACCCTTGATCCTCTACCTTATTCTCCGCCACCGAATCCCGCTCGATGATCTCGTGTTTCAAGTACGTTCTCAGTTCCAGCTCCACATCCACTTCTGCTCGTAAAATAGCGTCTAGCTTCTCTACTGCTGTTTTACCAATATCGTACATGGGCTGCCCCACCGTACTTAGCTTCGGATAACTCATCTTCGAAATCTTCGTGTTGTCAAAACCAAGGACTGAGATATCCTCCGGTACCTTCAATCCAATCTCGTGCAAATACGAGATGGCACCAAGGGCCATTTCATCACTTGCCACAAATAGAGCGGTCAACTCCTTGTTTTTCCCATAAAGAGCCTTCATGGCATCGTAACCGTCCTCAAACCGGTACGAGCCATATTCCAGTTCAGCCGCCTCATCCACCTCTGCACCGACTCGGTCTCGCAAGGCGTCCTTAAAGCCATTCAACCTCGGCATCCCAGCAATGGGGTCATCCAACGACCCGCTGATCATACCGATTCGACGGTGCCCCTTTTCCAACAAATAACAAGTACCATCATAAGCAGCCTGGTAGTCATCCACTTTCACAGAAGGAATCTCATAGTCCAACGCCTCGCTTGATGCTAGCACCACGGGCAGGTGGAGACGGTCAAACAGTTCAAAATACTCCTCTGTCACGGCATCCGAGGTGAAAATAATCCCATCCACCTGTTTTTCTTTCAAAACCTTTAAGTACTTCACCATCCGTTTTTTGTCTCGATCCGTATTGCAAATGATCAAATTGCTACCGAGCCCATGAGTAGCATCCTCCATGCCGCGGATCACCTCGGCCACGTACATATTACTCACGTCTGGGATCAACACGCCGATCGTCTGGGTCCGTTTAAAAATCAAGCCCCGCGCCAAGGCGTTGGGATGATACCCCAATTCTTTTATTACTTTCTCTACTTTCTCCCGTTTATCCGGTCGCACCGCATCGGGGGCATTCATGACCCGCGACACGGTACTCATGGAAACACCCGCTAGGCGGGCCACATCTCTTATAGTTGGTTTCACCATTACCTTCACCTACTTACTAGTTAAAACCGCTTCTTCCCCGGCAGCTAACGTTACTTTTTCACCGAAATGACTGAACGACACCCGCTCACCTTCAACTAGTTGATAGCGAACAACGTCTTTGTCCATCGTTATCTTGATTGTACTATTCTCATAGTGTAGATGGAAAGTAATTTTGTTCCATTGCTCTGGAAGCTGCGGCGCCAGCGATAAGCCTGCTTCCTTCACACGAACACCTGCAAAGCCGAACACGATCGCAAGCCACGTGCCACCCATATTGGCCATGTGAAGGCCGTCCTTCGTGTTGCCATGGGTGTTGTCCAGATCAAGGCGCGCCGTTTCAATGAAATAATTGTACGCCTTCTCCTTCTCCCCCAGCTTCGACGCCATAATGCTAAAAACACAGTACGACAAAGACGAATCGTGGGTCGTTACCTTCTCGTAGTAGTCATACGACTTGCGAATTGTCTCCAACTCCGCCTCATCCTCCAACAGAAAATGAGCCAACACCGTGTCCGCCTGCTTACAAACTTGATAACGATACAGCGTCAGGGGATGATAATGGAGCAGCAACGGGTAGTTTTCTTTCGGCGTGTTTTCAAAGTCCCATACTGCTTTTTGTAAGAACGTATCGTCCTGCTCATGAATCCCCAACTCTTCGTTATACGGTAAAAACATGGTTTGGGAAGCGCGCAGCCAATCATCTGCTTCATCATCAGCCATGCCAACCTTCAACGCAAGCTTCTCCAATGCATCTTCGCCTGCTTCCTTCAACAGAACAGCAGCCTTCCACGCCCAATAAAGATTATGCTTAGCCATAGCGTTCGTGTAAAAATTGTTGTTGACGATGCACGTGTACTCGTCTGGGCCGGTGACGCTGTCAATGCGGAACTTGCCGTCAGGACCATAATGACCTGCATCCATCCAAAGGCGTGCCGTCTCAAACAGTACCTCCGCCGAATACTCTTGCAAAAATTCCAGATCCTTCGTAACAAGATAATACTGAATAAAGCTGTAGGCAATGTCAGCGCTAATGTGATACTGGGCCGTACCTGCTGGGAAAAACGCTGAACATTCTGTCCCAGTAATGGTGCGCCACGGGAACAAGGCTCCCTTCGTGTGCCCCACTTCCTTGGCACGATGCTTCGCCCAGTCCAATAAAGAATAGCGGTGCAACAACAGATTCCGTGCAATATGAGGTGCTGTCATTAAAAACACCGGGAACATGTAAATTTCTGTGTCCCAGAAGTAGTGACCCTCGTAGCCTTCGCCAGACAATCCTTTGGCGGCAATATTGCTGACCGAATCCTTGCCCGCAGACTGCAACAGCTGGAACAAGTTAAAACGAATCCCTTCCTGGAGAGACACGTCGCCGTCAATTTCAATGTCTGCTTTACTCCAAAACTCATCTAAATACTGTTTTTGGCCAGCGAGATGGTCTTCAAACCCCTTCCCGTCAAGACTTTGAATGAGCTTAACTGCCGCGTCCACCACTTTTTCCCCATGCCTTAATGTATCAGTGTAAACATTTTTTTTCACAAATTGCACTGGCTCGCCACCTAGCAACTGGAAGCTGTACGTTTCCCTCACAACTCCAGTCCTGTCCACGTCGGCAGAAAACTCATACTGGTTCAGATCCACGGAGGTTGCTGTGACACAGGCTACCTCCAGCTCCGATTCATACGTTTTGTCTGAGATGATCGTAAGGCCTTCCTCATGACGCACAGTTGTCACATCCAAGCGCTTCGCATGGCCTGACGCCACCCGCGGATCGTTGGGATTCACGTAGTTGGACACGTCCCCGTTTACTTGCGAGACAACCTGGCATTCCTCAATGTCCCCATTCACTGCTTCCAGGACAAATTCCTGAGCAAATAATTCCTTTGTCTCAAAAGAAGTAAGGCGGCGGATACGTAACCTCAGCTCTTTACCCTTTGGAGACTTCCAATGAATAACTCGTTCAGCAAAGCCTTGGTCGAAATGAAGGTTTCTTTTGAAAGTCAAAACCTCCCCATCAAACAGGCTGAAACGTTCCCCGTCCAGGTAAATGTCCACAGTCTGAGCGTCGATTACGTTTAAGAGTTTTTGCTGGGTTTCTGGAAACCCGTGAAGCTTCTCGCCGTATTCAATTTCCGTTATGTCGTGGAAGGCATTAATATATGTGCCCCGAATAGACGCCATTCCATCGCCGTAGCCTTCCTCAAAATTTCCCCGAACTCCTAGATAACCATTACCAATGGCAAATAGGCTTTCGTTTACTAACAAACTGTCTTTGTTAAAGGCCTGTTCATTCAACTTCCAAGTCATTATACGCCACCCCTATCTATCTTTCTAATCCCAATCTATCTATATACGAGCGCTAAGTAAATCAAGGCTGTGTTTCTATTTAATATGGTTCCTACTGCACCATCATTCGCGACCCATGAGCTTAGGCATATTTCAAACAGCAAGCTTTGAATTTTTCACCACTTCCACATAGACAGCGGTCATTTCTTGCTGGGAGCCGCCGCCCGCTCACAATGTAGTCAGTAATCCATTCCCGTTTCACCTTTGCCCCTAACCTTTCCATCCTCCTGTGAGCATGGCTAAACAGCTGGCGATAACTTTGGCAAAAATAATCTACTCCTGTTGAAGTGGACTGAGCATCTGATTCGACCTTGGCTCCAAAACGGCCTCCCGATCCAACGCCTGCTTCACCAGACGCCCAATATCGGTTTCTTGGGCAGCCACCGTGGCAAAGATGCAAATAATCGCATTCCTTACATTCTTCCGCCATCTCCCCTTTTAACTGGAGAAACTCCCAGTAAACGGGATTATGGAGAATCTCCTCGAGGGTGTCATCCCCCACATTCCCCAGTTTATATTCCTCGCTTATGTAAAAATCACATGGGTACGCATCACCGTTCTGTTCTAAAACGAGTACCTTTGGGCAATCCTCCCGTTGGGTGCACGACTCCATTTCAAGCCTCAAATAACCCCGGAGAATATTATCAAAGAATCGAATGTTCACAGTTGGTGAGCCGTCCTTGTACCAACGATCAAAGACGCGGCAAAGGAAGTCACCATACTGCCTGGGAGTTATGGCATACTTTCCTGGTGTCCCCGGTTCCTGGGACATGAACTCCATACACGGGAGAAATTGCACATCCATAAAGCCATTTTTCTCGTAAAATTCCATTAACCTGTCAGGTTCAGTAATGTTTCCTTCATGAAGCACGGTCAGTACGGTAAAGGGTACATGATGCCTTCGCAGCTGTTCCACCCCAGCCATCACTTGCTGGAAGCTACCTGCGCCAGACCCAGTCTTTCTCCGCTTATCATGCATCTCTTTCGGGCCGTCTATACTAATCCCCACAACAAAGCGATAGGTGCGGAAAAACTGGGCCCAATGGGCGTCGATTAAGGTTCCATTCGTCTGAATGGAGTTACTAATAATCGTATTTTTCGGCGCATATTTCCCTTGTAAGTCCACGACATTTTGGAAAAAATCAAGCCCTGCAAGTAGGGGCTCTCCACCCTGCCAAGTGAAAACGGCGCCACCGTTCGTCTGAGCCATATAATCCTTAATGAATTTCTCCAGGAGCTTCGGTTCAATCCGTTCCAGATTGTCCATGCTACCTTCGCAGTCCTTGTAATAACAGTAATCACAGGCCAGGTTGCAAGCATCGGAAACTGTTTTCCACATGATACTGACGACATCGTTCCTATTTCCTCCACATTGTCCCATGGCAATCCCCCTCTCCTAACAGATGCAGTACTTGAGTTTTTTGCAAAAATTCGTTCAATAGTTGGCGCTAAAAATCATGGCTATATGCTCGTCAAAACAGAAGTCGACACGGCTCATTAAGTTACGACCATCGTTTATGGCATAACGTCGACTACGCAGCGGAAGCCAATGTTTCCAGTCGAACTGTCTGCGGTGTTGGCCGTTCTTGCCGCCACCCGGTAGCGGTTGCAGTAGGTGTGATGGCAAAGGTAAGATCCGCCTCGCATGACCCGGGACTCACCTATTGCTGGGCCCGTTGGATTTTTCAGTGGATTGTTTGTTGAATTTTTCGTCCCATTGCTCACAAAATTTTTCGTTTGTGCAGCTCCGGTTTGGTTTCCGTGTTCCTTCGAAAACCAGTCATTGCACCACTCCCACACATTTCCGGCCATTTGATAGAGGCCATAGCCGTTAGCAGGGTATGTTTCGACTGGCGCAGTCCCTGTATAACCGTCGTCGGCCGAATTTTCAACGGGGAATTTCCCTTGCCAAATGTTGCAGTAATGATCACCATTGGGGTGAAGTTCATTACCCCACACATATGTCTTTTCGGCGAGCCCTCCCCGTGCTGCATATTCCCACTCTGCCTCTGTAGGGAGACGTTTGCCGGCCCACTCACAGTAGGCGATGGCATCGTTCCAAGTGACGTGAATGACGGGGTGGTCGAGCCTGTCTTCGATGGTCGTTTCAGGTCCTTCCGGTTTGTGCCAACTCGCCCCTTCAACCACCCACCACCATGGTGTGTTTTGCACCATCTGGGTAACCTGCTTCGCCGTTTTTTCAGGAACGAACAGGTGGAAAACAAAGGACCAGCCGTATTTTTCCGCCTCAGTGTTGTAATTTGTTTCCTCCACGAATTGGGCAAACTGCCTGTTCGTCACCGTACAGACGTCCATATAAAAGGGGGAAATCTCCACTTTACGGACAGGCCCTTCTCCGTCGGCAGCATGGCTTTCCGGGGATTCACTCCCCATCAGGAACTGACCACCAGGAATAAGGACCATCCCGTCTTTGCTGTTGTTATTTCGGTTTCCGTTGTTCGAACTTTCAGGATTATGGGATTGGAGTTCTTGAATCGGTATACTGTCATGGTACCTTTGAGCCGCTGGCTTTACTTGTTCCGAATGACTGTCCCGGTGACTTTGAGCCGATGGCGAACAGCAAGGTTTTAAGGGCTTCATTATTTGATTCCCCCCTTTTTGTCGGTTACTGATTTATGTAACGTTTGTTTATGGCTACCATTGACTTTCCCTACAGGAGCAAGGTACCCATATGTAAAAATACTTAATTGTAACAAAGACTACTCATTTTTTACGAGGCTAAAAGGGAATAGAACTCCGCCGTCCATTCCCTCCGCAACATACCTTCCATTATTGTTGTTCGTTACGTCCTTTATACGCCCGTCCTAGTCTTTCTTCCTCTTCCCACTCTGAGGCTTTCTGCCCAGGGACTGGTCCCTTCAAGATCGGATCGTCCGTGCGAATCATCCAGTCATTCACCAACTGGCGAAGCTCCTCCGCAACCTCCTTATATTCAGGTTCGCCAATGACATTGTGCTCCTCCAACGGATCCTTTGTTAAATCAAATAGCTCCTCTTCCGTGTTAGGAATGTAATAGCCTTCGCGAACCACCTGCCCAGATGGACTCTCATGAATATCAAAAGGCAGATAGATTTGTGGCCCATCTTCAAAATTACGGATGTATTTGTATTTATCTGTGCGCACGCCACGCATAGGGTGATACTTGTCATGCCATGTCTGCTCGCAGAAAAAATGTTTTCGTGGCTCGTAGCCCTCCCCAAAAATTAACGGTAGGAAGCTACGCCCATCAAGATCAGCTGGAATTTCTGCCCCCACTAACTCCAACAGCGTCGGCATTAAGTCCACATTGCAAAGGAGCTCTTCTTTCACTTCACCTTGCTTCGTCATTCCTTTTGGAAAGCGCATGATCAGGGCTGTCTCAATCCCCGCATCCTTCAGCGTCCCCTTCGCCCGGGGGAAAGCAATTCCGTGGTCAGTCGTATAAATAACCACCGTGTTGTCTTCCATGCCTGCTTCCTTCAGGGCCTCCGTTATTCGGCCAATGGCTACGTCCATCTCCTTAACGGAGCCCTGGAATCTCGCCACATCTTCCCGCACCTCTGGCGTATCGGGCAAGTACGGTGGAATATCAACATTTACATCGTCATCAGGTTCAAAGGCATCGAATGGACGATGGGTCTCTTCAAAACCTAAGGATAAGAATAACGGCTTATCTGACTGGGATGCCTTCTCGGTTTTCAAGTAATCGATGAATTTGTCAGTCACTTCCCGACAGGCATTCCCCGGGACTTTCACGAAGTGCTCATAGCCAAGGAGGTCTGGGTTTAATTCCCCTTCCATTGCCTCGTGGAAAAACCCGAACAGATGGGTATCATACCCAGCCTTCGCCAATTCCCTTGGGAGAGTCGCATTCTCCTTGTCCATGCTAAAACCTAAATGACCAAGTCCCATCATGCCGTGGTTATGGCTGTATTTTCCTGTAAGAATGCTTCCACGGCTCGGGCTACATTGGGGCTGGGAGCAAAAATATTGATCAAAGCGAATTCCTTCTTCTGCTAGCTCGTTGAGGGCCGGCGTCTCCACCTTTTTTCCGTAAGGTCCAATATGGCGGCCTGTGTCGTGAGATATAATATAGACAATGTTGGGCTTACTTCCGTTTGCGTTTGTCATTATGTATTCACTCCTTTAAGGTATATGATTACTTCATGTTTTTTGAAAAAAATGATGGCGTATGTTTTCCATAGAATAGGATATCCATCTAGCACATTATTATGAAATATAGTCAATTGGCTTAAGCTGTTTGATAACGCTTCCAATTTAAGGGAGTCTAGTAAACTTAGTTTGAGAGTATGTATACTTTTTGAAAAGCTTTTCTGAAAAGCTTTTCAAGGTTAATTATAGTCCATGTAATCCCTGGTGGTCAAGGGGATTAACGCATTCTAATCTATTTAAGTTCTCTTTTGTAAATAAGCATCTTAGTCTGTCCAGTTTCCCTTTTGTTTAGTACATAATGACATTTTATGTTCATGATCGAAGTTGCTTCGTTTAAGATGATAACGTAGAACATGGGCATTCATGCTTTCTATATACAAATCCGTTTGTTGATCTAATAGGAGGATTTTTTTCTCTCCTACTTCCATCATAACCGCACCCCAATTTAAACAACGGCAGGAGCACATATAGCTCCTACCGCCTTTCCATACAAAAAACACATCAAATTACCTAAACCCCTATTTTACAGCCCCTTCGCCAATCCCTTTAATAATGTGCTTTTGGGCGAAGAGATAGAAGATAACAACGGGAATAACCGTTAAAGTTAATCCAGCCATGGCCATATTCCATTGAATCGTAAACTCCCCAAAGAAATAGAACGTGGACAATGGAATCGTTCGTAATCGCGTATTCGTCAAAACCAACGATGGCAACAGGAAGTCATTCCAAATTTGAATAACATTTAAAATAATCACCGTTACGGTAATTGGTTTTAGCATGGGAAAAACAATTCGCCAAAACACACCCAGCATTGAGGCACCGTCGATGGTTGCCGCCTCCTCTAAGGAAATGGGGATGGACTTAATGAAGCCGTGATACAAAAAGACGGCCATACTAGAATTAAAGCCTATATGCATGAAAATCAAGCCACCATGATTGTTCAGCATTGGTAAACCAGTTGTACGCATAATCTGGTCCATTAACTGCAACAATGGCATCATGATCGTCTGGAATGGAATGAGCATCGTTGCAATAAACGTCATGAAGATGATCTTACTAAGTTTATTGTCCGTTCGTGCCAGCATCCACGCCGTCATGGAGGCAAGTGTCACTATTAAGATTATTGCCGTCACCGTAATGAACAACGAATTTCTAAAAGCCAAAAAATAATTCATTCGATTAATGGCGCCAATATAGTATTCCAACGTGAACGACTCAGGCAAAGCGAGGACGTTTTCGAACATTTCTGCCCTAGTTTTAAAGGAATTAACAAACATAATGTAGACTGGCGACAAGAACAGGAGCGCTCCCAGGAACAACAAGACTTCCCGAACAACTCTTCCAGCTTTGTTTTCCATTATGCCTCCACCTCCCGTCGTTTAGTCATATACACTTGGCCTAAGGTAACGAAAGCAACGATGATAAAGAAGACGACGGCCTTCGCTTGGCCGTATCCATAATTACTGTAGCCAAAAATTTCGTTGTAAATATGCATGGCAAATAGCTCCGTGGAACTGATTGGCCCCCCACCTGTCAAAGCCAGGTTAATGTCATAAATCTTAAAGGCAAAAGACAACGTCAAAAACAAACAAATCGTAAAGGCTGGCATAAGCAAGGGAAAAATAACCCGCGTGAGAATTTGCCAGTAGTTCGCCCCATCAATATACGAAGCTTCAATGACCTCGTGGGAAATACTTTGAATTCCCGTGATGTATATAATCATCATGTACCCGGCCATTTGCCAGGTGAACACGAATACCAATGCATATAAGGCATAGTCCGGGTTGATGAGCCAATTGAAGAAAATGGTTTCAAAGCCAGTTAACTGCCCTAAGATCCGAAATGCATCGGAAAAAATAAATTGCCAAATGTAACCAAGAATGAGTCCTCCAATTAGATTCGGCATGAAAAACATGGCCCGTGCCGCATTTACCGTTCTTAGCTTTGTCGTAACTAGTAAAGAGAAAACCAATGCTAGCACATTCACTGATATTAAAGCTAAAAACGTAAATTTCACCGTTAATACAGCCGAACTAATGAAACGCCCGTCGTCAAATAAACGAAGGTAATTGGCCAATCCTACGAATTCCATTGGATGGGCTCGAATGCCATTCCAACTAAAAAAAGAATAATAAATACCCATTAAAAAAGGTATAAGTACCACAATGGTGAAAATGGTTATGAGCGGTACTGTAAAGAGGATGTACCATCCTGTATTATTTTTGTTGTACACGCCAACCCCCTCTTTCCCGTATCCTCCGCAAACCGATATGTTTACGATTCCTTTCAGGCTCCCCTTACTCTCTTTTCCCGCAGGACTTTGAGATGCTTCCTCGAAATAGCCCACGCACGAAGAAAATGAGTGAGCATTTTCGAGGAGTCTCGTTCGCTCCGATCTCATCAACACTTCAATTCAAAAATTAAATAGCATTCTGAGCAAACGGGATACCTATGTTTTAAAATAGTTTCTGTATAAAACAAGGAAGATAACTTACTATTAGGAGCTATCTTCCTCGCCTAATTTAAAAGCTAAATGCTTATCTCGAAGCGTTATGCCATGCTTCATCTAGGGCCTCGATGAGCTCTTGGCCACTAAAATCATTATTGATAAAGAAATTCTGCGCTGCAGGTGTAAAGTCGTTTACTACCATTCCAGTTGGGTAGTAAGTGTGGGACCACGGAATCGTTTCCCCAGCAGATGCCGCTTCATATACGGCCTGTGATAGTGGATCTAAATCCCCTGCTTCAATATTAGTAAGGGCAGGTACAGCTCCGAATTCCTCAACAATATAGCGGTGTCCTGCTTCAGTAGTATGCATCCAATCTAAGAAGTCAATGGCTGCTTGAATTTCTGCTTCATCCTTGTCTGCGTTGACAGACCAATTCATCCCAACACCAACTGCCAGTTTGTCGTTATCCATTAGTGGAACTGGCAACATACCTACTTCGAAGTCAAGGTCATAGTCAGAAAGCATGCCATATGCCCAGTTTCCTTGATGAATCATGGCCGTTCTTCCAGATGCAAAGTCTCCAACTTGGGAGTCATACGTTACTTCCATTGGGTTTGGTGAATGTGCACGAATGACTTCCATCATATCGCCAAAGGCTTGGAATTCCTCCGTATCAGCCATAGTTACTTCTCCATCAGTTAACTGATCCATGAAGTCGATTGGATCGTCTTGAATGGAGAAGGGATAGTTACTAATGTGTCCAATAAGGAAGAATGCTTCTCGCGATAAAGAAAGTCCTGCTGCGTCCCCTTCTTCATCAAACCGCCGCAACGTCTCCACAAACGAATCATAGTCAGCCACGTCAGAAGGATCAAGCATGTCTTTGTTATAAACGAGACCAAAGCCTTCCACACCAAAAGGGATCCCCAGTAACTTGTCATTAACTTCTAACCCCATATTTGGAGCAATATTATTTGTAAACTCTTCGTTACTTAAGTCGTATGTGTACGGCTCTAAAGTCATGGCTTCCGTTAAGTGGCGTAGACTGAATATGGAAGGCCCTTGGTTACTGTTGAGTCGAATCTGCAGCTGTTGGAAGTAGTCATCACCAGTAGTCCCCCACACTTCCACTCGCACACCTGTCTCTTCCTCATACTCCTTCGCTAACGCCTCTAGTTCCTCGGTAATCTCCACTTTACTTTGGAAGATGGAAATTTGGTCGACTGTTTCACCACCATCTGTCTCCTGATCCGCATCTGTCGGTGGCGTTTCCTCGCCTGCCTGGTCCCCGCCGCCACATGCAGCCAATGCGAGGACAAGCACCAAGCATACATACATCATCTTACTTCTCAGAAATTTCATTTGTCTTTCCCCCTACTCCGTTTTTTGGAAAACCTGTTAGCTGCTGTTCATCAACGTTTTCAACTTGAAATCCAAGGCAGAATTCCATCCTTTTGTCTGCCTCACCTTACATACCAATTGAATCGATTCTGAACAGCTTACCTCAAACTTTTTCCATACTTATTTTTAGCTTTTTACCTACTTGTTCTTCTGATCTCAAAAGCCTTTTTTAGCTATACCATTAATTCAATAAAATTATCCATTCATAAACTAACCAGAAATTAGCAGATTATTCCGTGAGGTTTTAACGATTAGATTCCATATGACCTTGCTGCTCAAGGTTGAAGCCATAAAAAAAACATGGCAACTCAATTTTTCGAGTTGCCATGTTCTTAATTCTCAGAGTATCATATTTTAGAACTTTAGTTTTCAGACAAGCAAAACCTTCTTTCCCTCACTGCTCAGCTTTCTCACCTGCTTTTTCCCCGACCTTTAACGTAAATCTGTAAAAGGCAAAAAAGGAAAGGAAGGCTACCACCGAAAGGCTGAAAAACGGAATTAAAACCATAAACCGCATATTTATAAAGAATACGGATAAACAGATGAACAAAATGACAACAGCCAATAACGGGCTTCCCACCGTTACGAAGAATGTGTTTTTGAACAGCTGTCTTTTAGTCATATGATAATGGACTGCCATGGAAAAAAAGTGAACCGTATATATGAACAAGAGGACACCTAATCCAATCATAACTACTGCCAAAATATCGTGAAGCTCACGAACAAAGAAATAATCCAGAATCCAAACAACCCAAATCAAAGTTAGAATCATACCAGATAAAAGGCTCGCTTTATAATTTTTTCGTAAATTTACCCAAAAACCTTTCAAAAGGTTTGTCTCTTCTTTTTTTACAATCCAGTCACGAGCCATGGCAAACACAGCAGTCGTTGCCGGGAAAAACAAAACTGGCAGAAGGATGACTAACGGCACGGCCAATAAGAGGACCGCTTCCGTTGATGGGCTTAAATACATTAGGAATAGTAAAAATAGTATCGGCACGTTCATGCCCACCCATAGCATGTTGGCGATAGACAAGCGCATTACCCAGTCCGCAATAACTTGTAATGCTGTTGTAAAGAATGAATTTTGCATGCTATTGCTCCCCCTCTTGGTGAAAAATCGAAAATGTCTTTGGCATGAAACTTATGGGAAACCAATTCTATTGTAGTTCCTCTTATACGAACGCTATAAGGCAAAGCGTATTGCTTCCCTCCATACTATACCTTTTAACTGCATAAATTCAAAGGCATAACAAGCGTTAGTTAGCCATGCGACGCATAATTCATTTTCGGCGCTAAATTCGCTTTTGTTGACCCGTTCTATCTACCCTCCTATTCCAACCCACACCAAAAGGGCACGCCCCAAGGCGCGCCCCCCAACAAACAAGTCTTTTACTTTACGGCACCTTCACCGATACCTTTAATAATATGACGCTGGGCAAATAAGTAGAAGATGACTACTGGGATGATTGTCAAGGTCAGTCCTGCCATGGCCATGTTCCACTGAATTGTAAATTCTCCGAAGAAGTAGAACGTGGACAATGGAATCGTCCTGAGTCCTGTACTCGTCAACACTAACGACGGCAACAGGAAGTCGTTCCAGATTTGAATAACGTTCAAAATGATAACTGTTACGGTAATTGGTTTTAGCATCGGAAATACGATTCGCCAAAACACACCGAACTTAGAACAGCCATCGATGGTGGCTGCTTCCTCCAGCGATTTTGGAATTGATTTTACAAATCCGTGATACAAGAACACGGCCATACTGGAGTTAAAACCAATATGCATGAAGATGAGTCCGCCTCGGGTATTGATCATAGGCAGCCCCGTTGTTTTCATAATCATATCCATGAATTGCAGCAACGGCATCATGATTGTCTGGAACGGAATTAGCATTGTGGCAATAAAGGTCATGAAAATGACGCGACTTAACCAGTTATCGGTTCTGGCCAGCATCCACGCCGTCATGGACGCCAGAACAACAATAAAGATAACTGAAGTGATTGTAATGATTAACGAGTTAGTGAAGGCAGTCATGAACCGCATGCGCTCCATGGCGCCAATATAATATTGAAAACTAAATTCCTCCGGTAGCGCCAGGACATTTTCGTACATTTCGCCCCGCGTCTTAAAGGAGTTGACGAACATAATGTAAACGGGAGACAAGAAGAGGAGTGCGCCTAGAAACAAAGCTCCTTCTCTCAATAGCTTGCTAACCTTTTTCATTACATTTGCACCTCCCGTTTCTTCGTAATGTACACTTGCGACAACGTTACGGCAGCAACGATGATGAAGAATACGACTGCTTTTGCCTGACCATAGCCATAACGGCTGTAGCCGAAGATTTCATTGTAGATATGCATGGCGAACAGCTCAGTAGAATTGATTGGTCCGCCGCCGGTTAGTGCTAAGTTAATGTCGTAAATTTTGAACCCGAACGACAAAGTAAGGAACAAACAGATCGTAAAGGCTGGCATCAAGAGCGGCATAGTAATCTTCGTTAACCTCTGCCAAGCGTTAGCCCCGTCAATGAGAGCTGCTTCCTTGATCTCACCAGAAATACTTTGAATTCCCGTAATGTAAATAATCATCATGTACCCGGCCATCTGCCACGTGAACACAAACACCAACGCATACAAGGCATAGTCTGGGTTAATGAGCCAGTTGAAGAAGATACTTTCAAAGCCTGTCAACTGCCCCATGATTCGGAAAGCATCGGAAAAAATGAACTGCCAAATGTACCCGAGGATCAATCCCCCAATTAAGTTTGGCATGAAAAACATAGCCCGTGCCGCGTTTACGGTCCGGAGTTTCGAGGTTACCATGAGGGCAAATCCGAGCCCAATAACATTTACGGAAACCAATGAAAGAAACGTAAATTTCACGGTTAGTAATGCTGAATCTACAAACCTTGTGTCCCCGATTAGATTCGTAAAATTGTCCAAACCAACAAATACCCTAGGATTAGCACCGATGCCGTCCCATTGGAAAAATGCATAATAGATTCCCATGAAAAACGGAACGAGAACAACGGTGGCGAAAATGATAATAAGGGGGACGGTAAACAGGATAAACCATCCTCTTTCTTTTCGTTTATTCACTTATGACCCCTTCTTTCTTCTGTGAAAATTTAGTTATGTAGAGTCTACTCAACTAGTTAAAAACCATAGTCTTTTGAAGAACAGATTCATTCTATGAAAATATGTAAATTTAGTTGAGAAAAAGCATTTCAGCTATCTCTAATCAGAGCATCTCTGGAACTAGATTTGTAATTTCCCAGCTGACAGCAGCCCCAGCCGAGTTTTTCCAAAAGTTATGAAGCTTGACCCGCAAAGCGCAAGGTTTCAACGGGAAAAGCAGCAAGGAAAATAGCTGTCTGCCCTTTCTCAAGTGAAAGGAAGGGAGATAAACGGATCTTCTGTTTATCTCCCTAACCGTTTGTTATGTCATTTATCTGCTTGCATTCTCCCATGCTGCATCAAGGGCCTCAACAAGCTCAACACCTGTCACGTCCGTGTTGATGAAGAAGTTCTGCGCTGCAGGAACAAAATCATTAACTACCATATTTGCAGGGTAGTAAGTGTGAGACCAAGGGATTGTGTTTCCGCTAGCCGTCGCTTCAAAAACTGCTTGTGCTAATGGGTTCAATTCTGTTGCTTCAATGTTTGTTAACGCTGGAATGGCTAAGAATTCTTCCACAATGTAACGGTGGCCGATTTCTGTTGTGTGCATCCACTCTAAGAAATCTAACGCCGCTTGAATTTCTGCGTCGTCTTTGTCAGCGTTAACGGACCAATGCATCCCAACACCAACGGCTAACTTATCGTTGTCCATTAAAGGTACTGGCAGCATGCCGAATTCGAAGTCGAAATCATAGTCTTCAAACATACCATACGCCCAGTTTCCTTGGTGGATCATCGCTGTTCTTCCAGTCGCGAAATCCCCAATTTGAGAATCATACGTTACTTCTAATGGGTTGCGGCCGTACTCACGGATCACTTCCATCATTTCGCCGAATGCCAGGAACTCTTCTGTTTCTGCCATTGTTGTGTTGCCAGCATAGATTTCGTCCATGAATGCAATGTTGTCTGGCTGGATGGAGAATGGATAGTTACTTACGTGACCAATGAGGAAAAATCCTTCTTGTGATAAGGAAATTCCAGCTACGTCTGTTCCGTGGAACTCTTCTAATGTGTTCACGAACGCGTCGTACGTAGCCACATCAGCTGGGTCTACCAAGTCTTTATTATACACAAGGCCGAAACCTTCTGCACCGAACGGAATTCCAAGAAGTTTGCCGTTCAGTTCTAAGCCCATATTTTCTGCGATGTATTGTGTGTAGTCTTCGCCGCTTAAGTCATACGTATAGGATTCCATGGCGATCGCTTCCGTTAAGTGACGTAAGCTGAAAATGGAAGGTCCTTGGTTACTGTTGAGTCGGATTTGCAACTGTTGGAAATAGTCGTCACCTGTTGTTCCCCACACTTCTACTTCCACACCAGTTTCTGCTTCATACTCTCTTGCTAATGCTTCTAATTCTTCTGTGATTTCTACTTTACTGATGAAAACTGAGATTTTGTCTGCGGAAGCTGTACCTTCATCGGTTGTTTCCGTGTCGTCGCCACCTGTTTCTTCACCAGTTTCATCATCTGTGCCTGGCGTTTCTTCTCCTTCGTCATCCCCGCCACATGCAGCTAAGAACAACAATGCTGTCACTACTAATAAGGCTAAAATACTTTTCCACCACTTCATGAATGTATCCCCCTTTGTTTTTTTTAAGATGAAAAATTCATCTACGTAACCTAATTTGGTTTTTATTTAAAGAAGGAGTTGACTAGTCAGGAAGTCACTTCCTTCCATAAATCGAAGTTAGTTTGGATTGTTTGTCGAGTGTTTTCGTGTTGTTTTTTGTAGTTATTTGGTTTTTGAAAAGCTTTTCAAAAATTGAGAAATAAAAAATTTCTGTGTGATACAGGGGTTTTCTTTCAAGTAAACAGTTAGATTATGTATGATTCAATTGGTGTAATTTATGTATATTTGTGGTCTCGTGATGATAGATTTTCCTTTGTCATTTTTGATAGATTTTTTGTTTGAAAACCTTTTCAAAATTCGTCAAAAAAATTCAGCGCCTATATTAACCGCTTTCAAAATCATTATAAAATCATATTTTCATAAAGTCAATGAGAATTTCGTAAAACTTTCTAAAAGGGAAAAGTCAGGCTAGATTCGATATTTCGAAGCTATTTTGACGCAAACGCTTCTTCCGTTAAAATCGGGGCTACTTCTTCTCCCCATTTTAACGAATCCACCGCCTTTCATTAAAAATACAGACCGATTTTTCTCGCTATTTTAAACGCAAACGACGCTATCATTAAACTCCGGACTTGGTTTCTTCCCTATTTTAACGAATTCTTACCATTGCCTTAAACTAGACTAGCTACTACTATCGCCACAATGCCACCGCCCTCAACAAAAAGGGGTAACTCAGTCACTTTGGCCGCTAACTAATCAGTGAAGCGTATTCTCATCATCCCAATTTAAAACTGCACTATGCATACGCTAGTACATTACTGAGTCACTTTTCTAGGGAAAAAATTAAGCAGGTTCCTAGACCAACCGTGTTGGAGGAACCTGCTTTCACTATTAGAATCTTTCAATCCTATCTAAAGGATAATACCTCAATAAAACTTTACCAATGATGTTTTCCATGGGGATGGTCCGATGGCGCGGCTGTCTGTGCTGCCATTGCGGTTGTCACCCATTACGAACACCATGTTTTCAGGAACCGTGAATGGCCGAAAGTTCTCGTCAATCGGTTCTTTAATATACTCTTCTTCCACGAGGCTGCCATTCCGATATAGGTAGCCATCCCTAATCATAATCTCATCACCAGGTAATCCAACTACCCGCTTAATCCAGTTATATTTTTGTTCAGCTGACGCTTCATTCAGCATTGCCAGGACAGGATTTTCCAGAAAGACGTTCACCCAACTCCGCTTCTCATTCACTTTGCTGTCAACGATAATTACGTCACCAATTTCCGGTGCTTGCCCGAAAATAAACGGGGTTTTAAAGGCGATTACCCGATCACCACTAGATTGATCTTTGCTCTCGTTAAAACCTGTTAACGTAGGCTCCATGGAGCTTCCATCCACCTTATACGGCTGGATCACGAATACAGAAATCAAAATAGCCAAGATTAAGGCGACGATTATCGCTTCCACCATACTAAAAACTTCTTTAACCATCCTGATAATAAACATGGTGCCATCAACCTCTCTATTCCCGTTCCTGATACGAATCGAGGATCATTTCCTGTCAACTAGAAGAAATATGTTATATTATATCATCCTTCTTAACTGTTGATGAAAGATTTTGTTTGAAAAAACAGATGAGCGGCGGGAATATTTCTGTCAACTCCAACAAATTGATGCAAAAATAAAAGATCCCCCTAAAATGAGGGACCCTAGTATTCTGGTTAATTCCTAACTCCGTATGACTATTGTATTGCTGTCACGAAATATCCTCTTGATCTGATTAATAGCTATGACCTTAAAATCCCTAAAGTACAACATTTCATTAACATTTACATCTATAAAAACTACAT
>JAJOJL010000081.1 GCA_021208645.1 Bacillus sp. (in: firmicutes)
CATCTAATCTAGCCTAGTGAATCGACTAGGCTAGATTTCGTTAATTAATTGACTCCCTGCGAGTATTAAAATGATTTATTGTCCCTTTACGGGAAACATAATTGAAAGAAGATCAAGACCCCTCATTTAATTTGTGGGGTCTTTTTCGTTGTGGAGAAATTTATGAAACGGGATTATTATAAAATATTCGAGATATGTAATTTTTTGCTGACTCTACCAAACTTTAAATAATCTAAAGGAAAATATTCATTGGACTACTGGTGAAATTAATATTCAAAGAGCAGCAGAGCAAGGTTTAGTTGGCAGACCAAAGAAAGCTAAGATTTTGAAGCCTAAATTAACTACCCTGAAAAGGTCAAAGTTGAGTTCTAATGGATTGACATATGAAGAGGTTGGTAAAATATTTGAACTGTCAGAAGACGGTTACAGCGTGTCACAGATAACTGGAAAGATGGGTGTAAGTCAACCTTGTATCAGTTAGATATTGAGTGGGAAGCGTTGGAAAACACAACCGGCTAGAAGGTTATATTGGAATAAAAAAATTGTATAAATACATAAATTGTTGAAGGAATTTACCAAACTTTACCGAATATTGTATTGAATATTTGGTGGAGGGGATATTTTTATATGTGGGAAATAAATGATGAGTTGTTATCTGACCAAGAAAAATTGTTAGAGGCTTTAAAAGAAAATGATAACGAACTAAAGCAACTGCGTTCCGAGATGGAAGGAATTCAAAAATCTCAACATGAGTTATTTAGTAAAAAAGCGGAAGAGTTAAAACCAATTATTGAATTTTGGAAAGGGAAATATTTTTTCACTCATCCAACTATTCAATACAGATCGAGAAAAGGCCCAATACTTGATTTAAATAAGGATAAAGGACTGTTATACGTTTATGACTATGATAATGCTATTGTCTCAGTTTTTAATACTTATAACATGAAAGAGGAAAAACAAGAGCCATTTTGGAGATTCTTTGGGTACTGTGATTTCGATAATGTAATGACAGGTTTACTCTATGTAAAGGAATTACAGGTAAATTTAATTGATGGTTATACTAAAAGTATTGAAGAAGAAAGAGAAAAATTAGAACGTTATTTATAAGTGAAATTAAGCATCCGTAAAGGGTGCTTTTTTATTTGAAGGATTTTATCTAACTTTACCGAATACTGTAAGTGAATACTTCGGTGGAGGGGAAACAATGGAAATAGGTGGGAGAATAGCTGAGTTGAGAAATAAACAGGATTTATCACAACGAGAGTTGGCACGAAGGTTAGGGAAATCACCTAGTTATATCAACAGGATAGAAAAAGGTGAAAAGATTCCCAACCTCAAATTAATACAACAAATTGCAAGTATACTGGATGAAGATTAAACATTTTTGGTTAAAGTTATGTAGATGAGAATAATACCATAATTAATGACCTAGAATTAACTGACGCTGATGTTATCCAGAAGTTTAATATAATGATTGATGGCAGGAGAATTAGTGATATTGAATTAAAGTTATTAATTGCCCAAATAAGACTGATTCGTGATCTCTTCGGTGAGTGAGTATTTAGTTTAAAAGAGGATATTTGTTAACCTTTGCCGAATGTTGTTATTAAATATATTGGTGGGGGTAATGTTATATGAAAAGGGATATGGAGTTAGTAAGAAAAATACTAATTGCTATTGAAGATAGTAACAAAGATCCACATGATACATTGGAATTATCTTTGGATGAGTATGAAGATTTATTTGTATATTATCATATTAAATTATTGTATGAAGCTGGATTAATTGATGCCATGGATGCTAGTTCCATGGATGGTACTGAGTGGTATGCTAAGTCATTAACATGGGATGGTCATGAATTCCTTGACTCAATAAGAAATGATAATGTATGGAATGAAGTTAGGAAACATGTTAAAGAAAAAGGTGGAAGTATTCCACTTGAAGTATTGAAAGCATTAGCAGTAAAAATCTCTACAAAGTATTTTCTTGGTGATTTGTAAATTGAGCATCCTTAGATGGTGCTTTTTATTTTGGATATTTTGTTAACCTTACATAAATATATGTTCAAATATTAGGGGTGAAATTGATGCTATGAGTAATATAATTAATGAACCATTGGATAGAAAACGAGAAGCAGCAGCACAGTTAATTGCCCACGGAGGTATTGAAAAACAAGAGATTGCAAAGCAATTGGATATAAGTAGAACAACCCTGTGGAAATGGGAAACTAGTGACGATGTGTTTAAGGCGAGAGTGGACGTCCTCAAACGAGAATTTGAAAGTTTTGGGGTACCCTTGATTGGTTCAAAATTTATAGAAGCGGTTAGCGGTTTCTGGAAATTGATTAATAAAACAGACAATGACAGGGTTGCAGCCGATAGATATAGGTATTTTATTGACAGGAAGCTACGATAATACACAGGATGAAACCTAAACTATCTATGGAAATAAGAGATACATGGGTCTTTGTTTATCGCTCCAATATTGATCTAGGGTTAAAAATTTGTAAAGTTACTGACCAAGATAAAGATAAAATTACAAAGGGCTTCGTTAATTTAGAAATGATAATTAGAAATAAGGGGTTTAAAAAATGTGCTATAACAAGAGTTGGAATTGTAGCCAGTAAGAAAGTGGATGAGTTTGTTATTAATTATGGTTACTTCAATGTTTTTATTTCTCAAGATGCCCACAAAAGTACCCACAATTTGCCCACAAACTCATGAGAAACGATGATATTTTATGAGTGGTATAATTTTGAAAATCCTTATAGAACAAACGTTTTAAGGTGTTTTTGACATTGATTTAACCTATAGACTATGTTCCGCACCCAGGTCCACCCTTGGGAGAACGAGCAGTACATGGTAAGCTATTAATAAATAATTAAACAGCCCTCCACTTATCAGAAGTGGTAGGGCTGTTTCTTTTTTGTGGTATACTTCGTATTCCTTTCGTCCATCACCACAATATTCATTAGTACTTGCGCTAACTTTTGGAGCTTTTTCTTCCGGTTTTTTGATTCCACACACGCTACACAAATACCACGAGAGGAGCGGTGACGTCGTTTTGAAGGATACTGAGTGGCATATTTAATGCTTTTGCAGTTAGTACATTTGCTGTAAATGAATACTGCAAATTTCGAGAAGATAGCCTGCTGACTCGTTTGTTCTAATGAAATATGGGGGTAATAGAGCATTAAGATGCGTGCAGTATTTACAGCATCGTCTACAGCGTTGTGATGGCTCCCTTGCATACTTAATCCTGCCCTTTGGAGGCTTTTTGTTAATGATAATTGCTTGCTTTCATTGATCATATCTGCAAAAATCTTTTGAAGGTCGTTATAATTTTTCAGCCAATTCAAACTAAAACGCTGCCCGTACACGTAATTTCTTATTAATATATGCAAATCGGATTCGCTCCACGTACATAAATAGTAGGGCTCCCTACCGATCCAGCGAATAAACTGTGACATGACATAGGTTAGATTTTTGGCATATTTAAAATCATTTTTGTCTGCCTGAATAAATTCCCGGTCTCTTTTACTTACATAATTTGTAGGAGGAAGGACATAGCTTTGAAAGCTGGAATGAAAACGGAGAGTACTATTAATTTCCACTAGTTTGACAGCTCCCACTTCAATGATGTGTTGAATGGGAGATTTTCTAGACTGGAGAGTTGTCTCTAAGTCAAGAACGATAATGTTCACCGAGTTTACACCTCCTTCTTAATTATGCTTTTCTATAAAAAAACATATGAACTGAGCTTTTAGTTATACCTATTTCTTCGTTATAGAGAATAATCCTGCAATTATAGATGTTTTATTTTGAAAATTCAGAATAAAAAGTGTGGAGAGTGAATTAAAGTAGACTTGATCATATTAATCAAGTTTTAAGAAGTATTGAGAAGGAATTAAGTGGGGGAGGTATGACCTCCTTGTATGAATTGGACTGGAGACTTGTAATTTATAGAAACCGACCAGCTACTTTTTGAGTAAATGCCCAATGGAGTATAGTGGGTGGTACAGTATCATTCTAGGACCGGAGAAACGCATCACCATTTTAATTAACTGGCGAAAATCATCCTTATAACAGTGCACCTTGCAATTAGAACACGCACTCTTTTCTTCGCCGAAAGGACAAAAGGTTAGGCGAGCGAGGGCATAGGTTTCTAAAGCAGCGCAATGTTCACATAACGCCCCTTCATCTCCATGATTTTTTCGGCAGTAGAGGGTGATCATTTTTTTGACCATCTCTTTTTCTTTAGTAATGACGGGACCGTTGTTTCGAGCCATGTCTTTATCCCCTTTCTCTCCATAAGAGCTTCATCTACCTTCATAGTACCAGACATTTCAACGTGCAATGTACCATGTTTTTAACAATTTACGTACATATTTCGAATCCCCATCCAATATCCATACGCTTCTACTTTTGTAGTTTTTTTACAGAATAAATGTACAAAGTCACAATTTGACAATCTGACAAAACTTCCAGTGGCTGGCAGCTGAGTGTGATAAATATCACAGTAGGAATTAACGCCGATTTGCTACTGTTAATGTATAAGGTGCAATCAAAAGAACTTCTTTAACTAAATCATTTGGAACCCTGCTAATAGTCTGTTTTGCAGGGGTTTATGTTTTTCACTGTAGTTTTAAACAAGTGCTTTTCAAACACACCTAAAGATGAGCAAAGGGGTGGTCGTATGGCCAGGTATTTTAACGGAAAATTAATTGAACTGCTTGCTCCCTCTGGCAACATGGAAACATTTAGAGTAATGGTGGAGGCAAACTGTGATGCCATATATTTAGGCGGAAAGTCTTTGAATATGAGAATGATCAGAAAGGGCTATAATTTTTCCGATGAGGAGATTGCTGAAGCAGTAGAATTAGCCCATGCCGTTGGGAAAAAAGTGTACGTGACCGTTAACAATATGTTAAATGATGAGGAAATTAGTAAGGCAGTTGAATTTTTACTGTATTTAGAAAAGATCAACGTCGACGGCATTATTGTCCAAGATCTTGGTATCATTCAACTCTGTCATGAACATAACATTAAAGGCTTGGAAATACATTCGTCTGTCATGATGAATGTTCATAACATTGAATTTGTAAAAGCATTAAAGGATTTAGGGTTAACCCGTGTTGTTTTATCAAGGGAAATGGATTTAAAAACAGCAAAGCAGCTCCAAACAGAAACAGGGCTGGAAACGGAATATTTTATCCATGGCGATATGTGTACCGTAAACGGGTCTAATTGTTACTACAGTTCCATCGTCCTCGGAAACAGCTCCAATCGTGGCCGTTGCTTTAAGCCATGCCGCTGGTCTTTCCAAGTGAAAAAGGATGGGAATGTCTACAACACAGAATATCCACTCGCAGCCAAAGACATGTACATGTATGAACATATTCCAGAGTTAATTGAGGCCAATATTACGTCTTTTAAAATCGAAGGAAGAATGAGAGATACGGAGTTCATTGTGAACCTAGTCAATGCCTACGGTGATGCCATTGACCGTTATATTGAGAATCCATTAAATTTTGATAGAAAAAAAGCAGCTGATCTGCTTCAAGAAAATCGAAAACGAGATTTTTCAACGGCATATGCCTTTGGTAAGCCGGGATTAGACTTTATTAATACTAGATACGAAGGTACAGGAAAGTTCTACTCCACCGGAAAGATGTTTTCTACACCAACAGAAGAACCGGAAGTATCAGAGGAACTTGTAACGGAAATTATGAATGAATTGAAGGCCCCAGCAATTACTGAGAAACATGATAACAAATTATCGGTGAAAGTAAATAACTTCGAACAGGCGAAGCTTTGTATAGAGTTGAATGTAGATAGGGTTTATTTACCGATTGAGGTTTACGCACCTGATTCTGTTTTAACTGTAGACGAACTGAAGTATTTAGTAACAAACAAAAAAGATACAGAAATTTTCTTGGACCTTCCACAGATGATGACGGAAATCCAATTTGAAATGATTGACCAATATTTGGCTCTATACGGTGATTTATTAGACGGGTTACTCGTATCTAATTTAGGTGCCGTTAGAAAATACGGATCAACGTATCGTTTGATTGCTAATTTTAACATGAATATTTACAATCAAAAATCACAAGTCTTATACAAACAACTTGGTGTAGATGAGTTTACCGTATCCATTGAAATGAAAAAGCAGGAATTAGCCAATTACCTGGCAAAAACGGAGGAGCCTTTAGAGATCATTGTCCATGGTCCTCTAAGAGTAATGTATCTCGACTTAGATCTCTATGAAAATACTTCTGCATTTGAAGCGGTTGATAACAAGGATAATCTTTTTATTGATAACAGTACCCTCGTATTAATGACCGATAAGGGAGAAAATCCTGTTTATATTGATCAATTTAAGAAAAATCATTTATATACGGCGAAAGAGCTTTGTTTGATGCCGATCATTAACAATTTGGCGGCTAACAGTCAACTAAACTTCCGTATTGAAGGACAAACATACTCCATTAGCCAATTACAAGAAATCATCCTAGCTTATCAATCAGCTATTGAGAACAAGGCAAAGGTAAATGCAATAAACCCTGAACTACGTACAGTAAGGGCAGGCTACACACTAGGAGCATTATCTTTTTAAAAAGAAGGCTCTGTTAGTGGATAATGTTGATTTTGGATATGCGTTGATTTTGCGAAAGGAGCGAGACTCCTGCGGGAAAAGCAACGGCTGAAGACCCCGCAGGGACGAGGAGGCTGAAGCGTTGCCCGCGGAAAGCGAGCTCCTGTAGCATAAATCAACAACTAAGTCAAACCGAGCTAAAAAGAAAGGGTGGTATATATGCAAGAACTAGTTTCAGAGAAAGTCGTATCCAAACGAAAAAAGTATTTCTTTCCAGCTACAGCTAATTTCTATGATAAAGCCCCAATAATAGTTGGAGGATCCATGCAATATTTGTTTGACGATGCAGGAAATCGTTACACAGATTTCTTTGCAGGCGTGTCAGTAATGAACTGCGGCCATTCCAATCCAGAAATAATTAAGGATACTGTAGCGCAACTAGAGAAATTGCAGCATACGACAACCCTCTATTTAACGAATCCTAATGTGGACTTAGCAGAACGTCTTGCTCAACTCCTGCCTGGTGAATTAACTCGTACGTTCTTTTGTGTAACAGGATCGGAAGCGAATGAAGGGGCAATGGCCCTAGCTAGACTTCATACAAAAAAAGATGGTTTCATTGCATTAACTGGAGGACTCCATGGCAGGACACACCTCACTTTAAGTGTGACAGGAATTCCCATGTGGCGGTTGGATGAAAAACTAATGACAGAAAATGTATTTTTTATTGAACGACCGTTTTCACAACAGAAAAGCAATGAGGAAATGATGGAAACGTCTATCAATCAGTTAAAAAATGTTTTAGAGGAGCATGGCCACAGAATCGCCGCCATGTTGGTGGAGCCTATTCAAGGTAATGGCGGAATCATCATGTATCCACAGGATTACTTGAAACGTGTAAAGGCTTTGCTGGAAGAGTATAACGTTTTGTTGATTGTCGATGAAGTGCAAACTGGCTATGGAAGAACTGGAAAATTATTTGCCATTGAGCATTACGACGTAGTTCCTGACATTCTAGTAACGGCAAAGGCATTGGGTAATGGCATACCTATCTCTACATTTTCTACGACAGAGGAAATTGCCATGTCCTTTAACAAACCTTCGGCTTCTACCTTTGGTGGGAATCCAGTTGCTGCAACGACGGCCCTCAGTGTTTTGAATTATTTGTCTGAAGAAAACCTCGTTGAAAAGTCTGAACAACTAGGAAACTATCTTAAAGAAAAGCTAGATGCATTGGAGTCTCCATTTATCCAGGAACGAAGAGGTTGCGGATTGATGCAAGGGCTACAAATTCAGGCAAAGGACGAAGGGGTTAGCTCTGCCCAAATTACAGATATGATCTTAGAAAAAATGAAAGATCGGGGCTTCTTTTTAGGGAAAAACGGTTTGAACCGAGATGTCATTGCTTTTCAACCGCCATTAGTCATTCAACAGGAAGATATTGAAGAAATGTTAATTAATTTATGGGAAGTACTCCAGGAACTTGAACTTTAATAATCTAAGAAAATATAAGGGAAACGTAGCTAGGCGTACACATATAAAACAGCTTCTGTTTCCTAAGGAGATGTGTAAAATGATAGTAACGAAGGCAATAGGGAAGGTCCATGATTACGGAAAGCTTGTTATGTTTTCCCATACTATTTTTTCATTATCCTTTGCCGTCATAGCCATGCTGTTAGCCAGCGGTGGCATACCAGAGTGGTCCGTTGTGTTTTGGATTATGGTTGCTTTTTTTAAGTGCTAGAACAGGTGCTAATGCAATTAACCGGGTAATTGACATGGAGATTGATGCTAGAAATCCACGAACAAAGACGAGGCAAATGCCACAAGGGTTGTTTAAGAAAAGGGAAGTAATTATCTTTAGTGTCATCTGCTTTTTAATCATGCTGTTCGCCGCTGCCATGTTAAATCCGTTATGTTTATTGTTATCACCAATTGCTTTGTTTTTTATGGTCATCTACTCTTTTACAAAGCGTTTTACTTGGGCCTGCCATATCGTACTTGGGATCACGTCAGCACTTGGTCCTATGGGAGCATGGATCGCTGTTACAGGTGAATTAACATGGCTACCCATAGTCATGGGATTAGCTAATACGTTATGGGTTGCTGGCTTTGATATTATTTATGGCTCTCAAGATTATGATTTCGATACGAAAAATGGGATTCATTCCATTCCTGCAAGGTTTGGTGTGAAAAAAGCCCTTCATATGGCGGCAGCATTTCACGGTGTCACGTTGGTTTTATTAATCATTGTTGGATTACTAAGTCAACAGCTAGGGACAATCTATTACTTAGGTTTAGCTATTATTGCTGTTTTGTTTATAATTGAACACCGGATTGTTTCCCCTGACAACTTAACGAATGTGAAATTATCTTCGTATGGAATCAATCAAATTGTCAGTGTAGTATTTTTATTCTTTGGTTCTTTTGCAGCATTACTTTAATAGTACAGGACGGATAAATCAAAGACAGATTCTTTGTTTTATCCGTTTTTTATAGTAGTAAGTTCTCTAATTATGTCAAATTAGCGAACCTTACTCCCATGTTAGGAACGAGCGTATATAAAGTCACAGATTTACTACTTCCCTCCTTGATACTTTTATCTTGTAGGAGTATGAATTATCAGATTTATGAGGAGGGAGTAAGTTGAATTTTACAAAGCGTAAGACCATTTATGAAGATCTTGTAGACCGGGGGGTCTCAAGAAGAGATTTCTTAAAAATGTGTACCATTTTATCTGCAACAATGGGGTTAAGTGTTTCACAGACAGAGTCCATTGCTCATGCCTTAGAATCAAAAAGTCGGGTCCCAGTTATTTGGCTTCAGTTAGCTGAATGTACCGGTTGCTCTGAATCATTTATCCGAACTAATCACCCAAGGGCTGAAAATGTTTTATTAGATTTAGTTTCAGTAGAATATTGGAAACTGTTATCCGCTGCTGCTGGTGACAGAGCACTAGCCAATAAAAAGCGGGTTATTGAAGAACACAAAGGTGAGTATATCGTTATCGTTGAAGGGAATGTCTGTGACGATGAATATTTAATTGCTGCTGGAACATCAAGTAGAGAGACCCTTTTAGAAGTTACAAAAAATGCCAAGGCTGTCTTAGCCTACGGGACTTGTTCGGCATATGGAGGATTATCCGCTGCAAAACCTAACCCAACCAATGCCAAGTCTGTTTCTGATGTTGTCAAAAACGTCCCAGTTATTAACGTCCCAGGCTGCCCGCCGATAGCAGAAGTAATGTCAGGAATCATCTCCCATATTATTACGTTTGACCGATTGCCTGAACTCGACGCCCAAGGACGTCCGAAAACTTTCTTCAATCTTCGTTTACATGACAAATGTTACCGTCGTGGTTACTTTGATGCAGGATTGTTCGTGGAAAACTTTGATGATGAAGGGGCAAAAATTGGTTATTGCTTATACAAAGTAGGCTGCGTCGGACCAACAACATACAGTTCTTGTGGTGAAATGAGATGGAATGGCGGTGTCAGTTTCCCAGTACAAAGTGGGAACCCTTGTATCGGCTGTACAGAAAAAGACTTCTGGGATAACGGTCCATTCTTTACAAGACGAGCAAAAATTCCTGGAACACAAACAACTGTTAATCCAGAAACTCTTGGACTATATGCGATAGGTGCCACAGTAGCAGGTGTTGCTGCCCACGCTGGTATAACAGCTATAAAAAAGAATAAGGACGAGAAAAAGAAAGATCAATCGTCTATAGATGGAGGGGATAAAGGGTGAGTCAGCGTATAGTAGTCGATCCAGTAACAAGAATTGAAGGACATTTACGTATTGAAGCAGATTATGAAAACGGTGTCATTAAGAATGCATACAGCACAGGTACAGCCGTTCGAGCCATTGAAAAAATCGTAGAGGGTAGAGATCCTCGGGACGTTTGGGCGTTTGTTCAGCGTATCTGCGGTGTTTGTACAACAACTCACGCGCTTGCATCCGTTCGTGCTGTGGAAGATGCTTTAGATATTGTTGTTCCAAGAAATGCTAGTCTCATTAGAGAAATAATGAATGAAGCCCAGTTTGTACATGATCATGTAGTCCATTTCTATCATCTCCATGCCTTGGATTGGGTAGATATTATTTCAGCCTTAAATGCAGATCCAAATGAAACAAGTACTTTGGCTCAATCCTTATCTGATTGGCCAAAATCTTCCCCTGGATACTTTAAAGATATTCAAAATAAAGTGAAACGTATCGTAGACAGCGGACAGCTAGGTTTGTTTGCTAACGGATATTGGGGGCATTCTGCTTATAAGCTTCCTCCTGAAGTAAACTTACTTGCCGTAGCCCACTATTTGGAAGCATTGGAGTGGCAAAAGACGATCGTAAGAATTCACACTGTTCTTGGCGGTAAGAACCCACATCCACATTATTTAGTTGGTGGAATGGCAACACCAATAGATATAAATAAGGACAATAGTTTAAATGCTGAAAACTTTGCAAGGATTTCAGAGTTAATAACTCAAGCACAGGAATTTGTAGAGAAAGTATATATTCCTGACCTTTTGGCAATTGGCTCTTTCTACAAAGACTGGCTTCATGGCGGAGGTATTCAAAACCACATCTGTTACGGTGATTTCTCAACGGGAGACGTGAGGGACGTTGATTTATACCGTATGCCTCGAGGAGCAATTCTCAACGGAGACTTAAGTACTGTATACAATGTGGACTTGAAGGACCCAGAGCATATAAAAGAAGTTATTGATTATTCCTGGTATACCTATCAATCAGGAAATGGTAGTGGATTACACCCTTGGGATGGAGAAACAAACCTCAACTATACTGGACCGAAACCTGGATTCAAAACGTTGGATACGGAAGACAAATATTCATGGGTGAAAGCACCACGTTGGAAAGGTCATGTTATGGATACAGGTCCATTATCTCGTTTACTGGTAGGGTATGCCTCCGGAAAGGAAGATATTAAGGCTATTGTTGATGACACATTAAAGAAATTAGATATTCCTGTAACTGCGTTACAATCGGCCCTTGGTCGTACTGTAGCAAGGGGATTAGAAACAAAATTAATCGTAGGTTGGTTGCGTGATGATTTCAACGCATTAATGACCAATATCAAAAACGGGGACCAAGTCACATTTAACCGTGAAAAATGGGATCCAAAAACTTGGCCGAAAACGGCGCAAGGAGTCGGTACCGTTGAGGCACCACGAGGGGCACTTGGCCACTGGATAACTATTGAAGATGAAAAGACAAAGGCATATCAAGCAGTTGTACCATCCACATGGTCTGCATCACCGAAGGATAACCGAGGTAATATCGGACCATACGAAGCAGCGCTTCAAGGCACTCCAGTAGAGGATCCAGATCAACCAATCGAGATGTTAAGGATTGTTCATTCCTTTGATCCATGTTTAGCTTGTGCCGTTCATTTAACAGACAAAGAGAACAATAAATCTATTGAAATTAAAATAGTGTAGGGGGGCTTAAAAATGGCAAAACCAGCTAAAATTACCCCAGCACCTATTGCCGAACAACAAGAACAATTAGAAAAAGTATATGTTTGGGAGTTGCCCGTAAGGATTTTTCACTGGGTTAATGCAGCGGCCATTGTTGTCTTGTTAATCACAGGTTACTACATTGCCTTTCCTTTTGTAGGAGCCACAACTCAGGGAGAAGCATATTACTCCTTTTTCATGGGGTGGATGAGGTACATTCACTTTTATGCAGGGTTCATTTTCATTATCAATTTAATAGTAAGGGTCTACTGGTTCTGGGCCGGTAATGAATATGCCAAGTCTAGACCATGGCGTTTAGAATTTTGGACCGGTCTTTTTGAAACGGCAAAAGGGTATATGTTCCTTCCAAATAAGAAAAAGCATTATGTGGGCCATAATCCAATGGCAGAGTTTAGCTATTGGGTATTTATGGGGCTTGGATCCATCTTAATTATCCTGACAGGTCTTTATATGTTATTGGAACCACAATGGGGAACAACGTTAAGTGCAACGGTCGCTTGGATGCCAGCAGTCTTTGGAAACAGTTTCTCCATTCGTGGACTACATCATATTGCGGCCATTGCGATTCTCATGTTCTGTATCATCCACATCTACATGGCATTTAGAGAAGATTGGCTGTCCAAAAATGGAGCAATATCCTCCATATTCTCAGGCTACAAGACAGAGACAAAGCATACACACGGGGATGATGATGATGACAAACAAAAAGACAGAGACAAATTTAAAAAAGCCAATTAAAATCATTGGCCTTGGCAACTATTTATACAGCGATGAAGGTTTAGGAGTTCACATCATTCCATTAGTAGAAGAAGCCTTCGGTTCGGATCCCCTCGTTGAAGTAATTGAGGGGTCCACCGATGGACTCCGTTTACTGGATCCCATTGAAGAAGCAAAGGGGCTGCTCGTTATTGACGCCATTGTGGATCATCGGGAACCAGGAGACTTAATTGTCCTAGAAGGTAATGAAGTACCAAAATATTTTACGATGAAAATGTCTGTTCATCAAATGGGGTTCCAGGAAGTACTTCAAGCAGCTGATATACGGGGTTACTATCCTGAAAAAGTAGCCATTATTGGGTTGCAACCTAGCTCTTTGGAATTAGGTACAGAGCTTTCCCCTTTAATCCAATCGAAGTTAAATGTAGTAGTGGAAGAATTGAAAACAATCCTCAACGTTGGAAGGGTGAATGGCATGAATCGGCTTGATTTTCTTAAATTAATAAGGTCGAGTATTAAAGAGACTGCCATGGAAATAACTGCCCCAATTATTGAAGAAGAAATGAAAGATTTTGAGAAGGAACTAGTTTCTCTTGCAGGGATAAGATGGCATGAAGCAGCCATCTCCCCTGCTTCCCGTTCCAATTTCATATGGATTAATCAATCTCCTATCTTGTTCCTTTATGACGGCGAACATTGGAGGGCCTTTAATCCAAATTGTCCGACGTGTAAAACGACGATTCATTATCAGGAATTTCAAGAATCAGCCCTTTGTTTGCCTTGTTCTTCTAGATGGACAATCGGGGAGTTATTGGAAGGGGAAAAAATACTTCATGAGTACCCCATGAAACAAGAGAAAGAAAAATACTATGTGGCCCTGCCTAATTAAAGGAGGAGAGGGTATGCACGAACTAGCATTAATGGAAGACATTTTAAAAATAGTAGACCAAGATGTGAAAAAAAGAGAATTAAACGAAGTAACGGAGATTGAACTCCTCGTTGGCGATGTGAGCAACGTCATGCCAGATGCCCTAGAAATGGCCTTTAAAATGTTGAAAAGTTCTAACAGCTTTTCCAGCCTCCATCCTAACGCAGAATTAATCATACAACGAGAAGAAGCGGAGGCTGTTTGTATTTTATGCGAAAAAACGTATGTTCCTACAATGAAAATAGCCCTATGCCCAAATTGTAATGTTCCTTCTGGAAAGGTTACAAAGGGAGAGGCCTTTCAAATACTAAGCTATGAGGGTGGTTAAGTTATGAAAATTACATTAAATGAAGAAGTACTGAAGGATAATAATTTGGCTGCAGAGTATAACCGAAATCTATTTAAAGAAAACGAAGTACTCGTTATTAATATGATGAGTTCACCTGGAGCAGGAAAAACAACCTTGTTAGAAAAAACAATACAAGCATTATCTGAAGAATTTACAGTTGGCGTTATTGAAGGGGATTTAGCAACAGAGGTAGATGCAGATCGCATTCGTCAAGCAGGAGCACAGGCGATTCAAATTAATACAAATGGTGGTTGTCATTTAGACGCTCGCATGATTGCAAAAGTGTTGCCGAATTTTGACCTTTCAAAGATTGATGTATTGTTTATTGAAAATGTGGGGAATCTCGTCTGTCCTTCTGGTTATGACCTTGGTCAGCACCATAAGATTGCTGTCCTAAGTGTTCCTGAAGGAAACGATAAAATTGTTAAGTATCCATTTATGTTTAAACGAACAGAACTAGTTCTCCTTAACAAAGTAGATTTACTCCCATATTTGCCTTTTTCAATTGAACAGGCGAAGAAAGATCTAGCTGAAATTCATCCGCAGTCTAGATTAGTAGAAACATCAGCATATACCGGGGAAGGGATGTCAACATGGGTAGAATGGATCAAAAATGGAGTGAAGCAAATAAAGCTCGAGAAATCCGTATAGTAGGGAGAGTTCAAGGGGTCGGTTTTCGCCCGTTTGTTTTCCGGATTGCCCATGAAACCCGAATTCTGGGAACCGTTCAAAACAATATGGACGGCGTATTCATCCATGGGGAAGGAGACGAAATAGCCCTAGATAAATTCCTTTACAAGTTGCAAAATGAGCTTCCTCCTTTAGCAAGAATAACTGGAATAAACATAGAAAAAGCAGTTTATTCAGGATTTACTACCTTTGATATTATTCCCAGTGAAAATAAGGGATCGTCGTCATTAATTATTCCAGTCGATGCAGCCACATGCTCTACCTGTGAGGAAGAAATGGCTACTTCACACGATAAGCGTTACCGTTATCCATTCATCAACTGTACAAATTGTGGTCCGAGATACACGATCATTGAGAGTCTTCCATATGATAGACCTGTTACTACTATGAAGAATTTCAAGATGTGTTCTTATTGTGAAGGGGAATATTCTGACCCTATCAACCGCCGACATCATGCACAGCCCATTGCTTGCCCAACTTGCGGCCCACGATTATCCTATAAGGAATCTGGTTCAAGTAGCAACTTGACGGGGGAAGCAGCCTTGCAGCGCACCATCCAGGATATAAAGGCAGGAAAAATTGTTGCCATCAAAGGGATAGGTGGCTATCACTTAGCCTGTGATGCAGAAAATGAGACGGTTGTTCAGAAATTAAGGGATAGAAAGAAACGGCCTATGAAACCATTTGCCGTGATGGCGAGAGACATTGCTGCCGTTAAGAAGATAGCGAAATGCAATAAAAAAGAAGCCAAGCTCCTTTTATCACCGGAAGCACCAATCGTTTTACTAACTGTTCATGATTGGTCACGCTTAGCTCCTTCCGTTTTTCCAAGTTTAAATACGGTAGGAATATTTTTACCTTATACACCACTTCATCACCTGCTCATGGAGGAATTCAAATTCTTAATTATGACCAGCGGCAACCTTTCTGGAGAGCCAATGATGTATGAGGATGAGGTGCTAGATAGGCGTGGAAGTTTCCTTGTAGACAGCATTTTAAGTCATAATCGCCCTATTTTACGTCCCATTGATGACTCTGTAGTGGAAATGAGAGAAGGGAATAGTCATTTTTATCGGAGGGCAAGGGGGTACGTACCTGACCCAATCGATGTCTCCGTCAATGTGGATGGGATTATTTCCTTAGGAGCCCAACTGAAAAACACCTTTACATTTGGTCGGGAAAAACAACTATTTGTTGGTCCCCATAATGGGGATCTTGAAAATATTGTTTCTATTAACCAATCGAAGAAAACCATGAATGAGTTTTTGCAGTTAACGGGAATTGAACCAAAGCTGTGGGTAGTGGATAAGCATCCTAATTACCCCCATAAAGGCTGGATTGGTGAATCAACAATTCCCATTTATGAAGTGTGGCATCATCATGCCCATATGGTCAGTTGTATGGCTGATAATGATCTTCCACTAGAGGAAACGTGTATCGGAGTTATCCTTGATGGAACAGGTTATGGAACAGATGGGAAGATATGGGGCTTTGAATGGCTCGTTGGAAATGTATATGATTTTACACGTGCTACTCATGTGAAGTATCAGCCTCTCCCAGGAGGCGAGGCTGCAATTCGCGATACGTGGCGGCAGGCTGCAGCGTGGCTCATTGACACAATGGGAGACAAAGGAATGGATATAGCCAATGAACTATTTAAAGGGAAGAAAGAAGAACTACAATGGATAAACCTAATGCTTCAACAAAACTTGCAGATTACGTGGGCTGGCACATGTGGTAGATTATTTGATTTGGTCAGCGCACTCCTTAATTGTTGTACCACATCTACGTATGAAGGGGAAGGAGCCATTCGCCTATCGGAACTGGTTCGCGGAAAATCTCCAAGAAGAAGCTACTACTCTTACGACTTTGAAACAACGGATGACACGCGAGTTTTTAATACTGACGAGATGTTGAGAGAAGTCACGTACGATATTTTACAAGGTAAAGATAAATGTAGGATAGGGTTAAAGTTCCATGAAACGCTAGTAAAAGCAATTGTGGAAGAATGTTTGTATCTAGTAAAAAAGCATGATACAAAAAAGATCGTATTCTCAGGGGGCAGTATGCATAATTCCTTTTTAGAAGAAGGGTTAAGAAAGGGCTTAGAAAGTCATGGATTAAAACCATACTTTCATCGCAGCCTTCCCTGCAACGATGGGGGACTTTCCTTTGGTCAAGGGCTTATTGCCGCATACAAGTTTCAAAGAAAAGAGGGGGAGAAAAAATGTGTATCGGGGTACCAGGAAAAGTTGTAAGTGTTAATGGCATTGCTGCGACTGCAGATGTAATGGGAACGTTAGTGGAAGTGGGAACCATCTTTATTCCGGAAGTTAAGGTTGGCGATTATATTATTATTCATGCTGGACAGGGAATGTCCATCGTCGATGAAGAATATGCCAAACTTAGTACGGAGCAATGGAGGGAACTAAGCAATGACAGGCTATAATGAAGGAAAAATCAGCAAAGTTGAGCGGGAGAGCATTATTGCCCAAATCCATGAGATGTCCCAACGCTTTCAGGAAAAGTACAACCGTCTACCAATTGTCATGGAGGTTTGTGGTTCCCATACGGTAGCATTAGCTAAGTTGGGGGTCAAGCAGCGTCTTCATGAAGCCATCCGCTTTATTGCAGGACCAGGCTGTCCCGTCTGTGTGACGGATCAAAGCACGATTGACCAAATGATCCAGCTTGCAGAGAATCCTAATACAATAATTTGTACTTTTGGGGATATGATGCGTGTCCCAGGCTCTAAAGGAAATCTATCAGGGAAAAAAGAAGAGGGCTCTGATGTAAGGGTGGTTTATTCTCCCATGGAAGCAGTCAACATCGCCAAAGATAACCAAGATAAAACAGTGGTTATGCTTGGAATTGGTTTTGAAACAACGATTCCAGCCATCCTTGCTGCTGTGAAAAGAGCAGAAGAAACGAATCAAGAGAATTTCAAGGTCCTGTTATCTACGAAACTCATTTATCCAATAATGGTTGCCCTATTAGAAGATCCAGAACTGGCCATTGACGGTTTCCTTTTACCAGGTCACGTTTCCATGATTCTTGGAGAAAAGCATTTTCAATTTTTGGAGGACTACTCAAAACCAGGAATCATTAGCGGATTTGAAATTGATGACATGCTCACTTCTCTTTATTACTTCTTGGAGCAATTAGTTAATGGCGAAGGAGAAGTGATGAATAACTATAAGGCGATTGTTACGTATGATGGTAATTTACCAGCTCAGAATATCATGAAGGAAATGTTAGAAGAGTGTGACGAAGCATGGCGTGGTATTGGTGTTATTCCTGACAGCGGCTTTCAGTTCAAAGAGAAATATAAACATTTTGCCGTTGATCCAGCACTTCTAGGCCCTGTTCCTAAAGTAAAGAAAACACCTTGTCGTTGTGGTGAAATTCTCACTGGAAAAATTCAACCGGCAGACTGCCCTGTTTTTGGCAAAGGTTGTACGCCTCTTCACCCGATTGGACCGTGTATGGTGTCCCATGAAGGAAGTTGTGCAGCAGCATACGAATACGATATTAAACCATTACAAAATACACCATGAGGCAGGTGGAGATGAAAATGAAGGATGAACGAATTAGTTTAGCCCACGGGGATGGGGGAGAAAAAACCAATCAGCTAATCAAACGTTTGTTTGTAACAGCATTTGGTCATGGAGAAGCGGCCAAATTTGATGCTGCTCCGTTAGAAATACCAGCATCCCATATTGCCATTTCCACAGACAGCTTCGTAGTGGATCCGATCCAATTTCCAGGGGGAGACATTGGAAAACTGGCAGTGGCAGGAACCGTTAATGATTTAGCTGTATCAAAGGCAGTCCCAAAATGGCTGACTGCAGGATTTATCATAGAAGAAGGTTTTCCCTTTGAAACGCTTCAAACCATCGTGCAATCCATGGCGAAGGAAGCAGAAGCTGCTGGCGTAAAAATCGTTGCAGGAGACACGAAGGTTGTAGAAAAAGGAGCCTGTGACGGAATTTTTATTAACACAACAGGGATCGGTGTTTACGAGGACGTAACGCCTTCTCATCCAAAATTGGAAGAAGGGGACGCGATTATTGTCAATGGTACCATCGGTGATCACGGGATGGCGTTGATGGCCGTTCGGAAAGATTTACCAATTAAATCGGATCTCTTAAGTGATTGTGCTTCTTTAAACCAGTTAATTTTTAAAATTATAGACCGGTTTGGGGACAAAGTAAAATTCATGAGAGATGCAACAAGGGGAGGATTAGCCTCCACTTTAATAGAAGTTTGTGATGACTTCCATACTAGTATTTTATTAGATGAAGAAAAGATTCCAGTTGATTCAAGGGTGAAGGGTGCTTGTGCCCTTTTAGGCTATAATCCTTTGTTTGTGGCCAATGAAGGAAAAATTCTCTTAGTGGTAGATAAGTCAATTGTCGAAGAAATTCTTCAGTTAATGAAAGAGGATCCACTGGGAAGGAATGCAGCTGAAATTGGCAAGGTAAAAGGAATAGAGGCTGGCAGTTTAACAATGCTGACAGAATTAGGAACAGAAAAGAAAATTAACCGGTTATCGTCCATTCAATTACCGAGAATATGTTAAAGAGAATACCCCAAACGAGTGATTTTCTCCTTTTGGGGTATTCTCTATGTAATGAGCGAAGCCGTCGCAATCTTGAAAAAGCCTGATAGGATAGGAGTGGGTTCTCCTATCCTATCAGGCGCGCGACGAGCGAAGCCATTGCCATTTTTAAAAAAATCAATTAAGAGACACCTTTGTCTCAATAAACAGCGGCTCGTCTAGTCTGCCGTTAGTTTAGTGAATAGAACGAAATACACCTACTACCTTCCCGAGGATGGAAACATTTTTTAAGATGATTGGCTCTAGGGTAGAGTTCTCAGGCTGTAGTCTAATCCAGTCCTTTTCTTTAAAGAAACGCTTTACAGTCGCTTCATCTTCCTCTGTCATGGCTACAACAATATCTCCGTTATTGGCTGTGTTTTGTTGTTTTACTACCACATAGTCCCCATTGAATATTCCTGCTTCGATCATGGAGTCTCCAGAAATTTCTAAAATAAATGAGCTTTCGTCATGGGCGAATTGAGCTGGCAATGGAATATACTCCTCCACATTCTCAATGGCTGTAATAGGCTGCCCAGCGGTAACTTTACCAATAATGGGCACATAAATAGTGGGAGTTTCTGATACATGTTTACGTTCATCATTTAACCCCATTACTTCAATGGCCCTCGGCTTTGTTGGGTCTCGTCTGATGTAGCCTTTTTTCTCAAGTCTTGCTAAATGGCCGTGTACGGTGGAACTAGATGCTAGCCCTACTGCTTCGCCAATTTCTCTGACAGATGGTGGATACCCTTTTTCCCTTACTTCTTCTTTAATGAATTTTAAAATATCCTGCTGCCGTTGTGATAGGTCTGTCATGGTCAACACCTCAATTTAATAGATTTTATTATATAAACGCTCGTTGAAAACTTTGGAAATCATTCCTAATCATAGGAACATTATACCATGTGACAAGAAAAAAGACAAACATTCGTTCTATTTTCTATTGACACGAACGAACGTTCCTTGTAAACTGTAAATAGAACATATATTCTATCGGGAGTGGTTATCATGAATCAATTAAAGAACCTATTAAAAAGGATCGATGGGTCCGTTTTCATTATAGTATTATCAGCAGGCTGTTTTTTTTGGACATTTACGTCGTCTGGTCAATCGGAAGAGTTAGAGGCATTTCCTACTTCTCAATGGGTTGTCTCAGAAGGAGAATCGTTGTGGAGTATTGCTGCCGGAAACCGGTTAGGAAAGGATATGTCCATCGAGGAAATGGTTTACTGGATGAAAGAGCATAACAATTTAGGAAATGAAACCATTTATCCAGGTCAAAAAATTGAGGTTCCCGTAACCATGGTCTATGCCTCCAATTAATTAGCAATCAAACCTCTAACCCTTGCAAATAGGCTACTAGTTTTGTACCATAAGTGGTAATGCAAGATGATTAGATGGAGGTAAATAGAATGCTTAGTAATGACAAGCTTAAACGTATAAATGAACTGGCAGCGAAGGCAAAATCAGAAGGGCTGTCCCTTAAGGAGCAAAAGGAACAGAAGGAATTAAGGGAAGCCTATTTAAAAAATGTACGTATGTCCCTAAAAAATCAACTGAAGTCAGTTAAAGTGGTGGACGAGGAAGGCAATGATGTTACACCTAAAAAAGTTAAGAGATGAAAAAAATAAAAATCCTTTCCAACACTAGGTGCGGACCTATTTCATCCTAGAAATGGTATCTTTAAAAACAGCAACCCAGAAGATAGTTTAGGGTGCTGTTTTTTGGTGGTCTAATTCATTTGCAATTCCCATATACCGTTTAACAATTTGCTGGATGATACAGGATAGGTTGGATAAAATAATCATAACTTCTCTAGGTGTCTGTTCATTGAAGGAACATGGGAAAACCAGAGCATGGATACTTTTAATACGAGAACCGAAGTTAAATGAAGATTTTATGAAAATCCTATGAAATAAGGTTATTTTGGTTGAGTAGAGGGAACATAAGGTTTATGATTAAATAGGTCTTAATACTTTGACTATCGAAAACGCAGTTTGGCGGATGGAAATAGTTCAAACACGTTGGAGCGAAGCCAACGGAATTAGTTTTTACCATAGCCAAGACGTTAAAAGAAAGGATGATTTAAAATGACAATTAACATTGACGATCTTTCCATTGCAACCATTAGAACATTATCCATTGATGCAATCGAAAAGGCAAACTCAGGACATCCAGGAATGCCGATGGGTTCCGCACCTATGGCGTACACACTATATACTCGATTCATGAACCATAACCCAAAGAACCCCCATTGGTTTAACCGGGACCGGTTTGTATTATCAGCGGGACATGGCTCTATGCTGTTATACAGTTTATTGCATTTGCACGGTTATGATGTAACGATGGAGGATCTAAAGGAATTTAGGCAATGGGGAAGTAAAACTCCTGGTCACCCGGAATATGGGCACACGCCTGGTGTTGAAGCCACAACAGGTCCCCTTGGACAAGGTTTTGCTATGGCGGTAGGTATGGCCATGGGGGAACGTCATCTTGCAGCAACCTATAATAAACAAGACTACAACATTGTTGATCATTATACATACAGCATATGCGGTGATGGAGACCTAATGGAAGGTGTCGCCTCAGAAGCAGCATCGTTAGCTGGACATTTAAAGTTGGGACGTCTTATTGTTCTTTATGATTCCAATGATATTTCCTTAGATGGCGATTTGCATCGTTCCTTCTCCGAAAATGTAGAGGAGCGATTTAAAGCCTATGGTTGGCATGTTATCCGTGTTGAAGACGGAAATGATCTTGATGAAATTGCAGCGGCAATTGCAGAAGGACAAGGAGACGAGCGGCCAACCCTCATTGAAGTGAAAACAACAATTGGTTATGGCTCGCCGAATCGTGGAGGGACGTCTGAAATTCACGGAAAACCATTAGGAGAAGAAGAAGCGAAACTAACAAAAGAAGCATATAACTGGACATTTGAAGCGGATTTCCATGTGCCTGATGAAGTGGAAGCACATTACTCAAAATTAGCGGAAGAGGGCGCTAAAAAAGAGCAAGAATGGAATGAATTATTCAACGCCTATGAACAAGCTTATCCAGAATTAGCGAAGCAACTTACGGGAGCAATTAATGGTGAACTACCTTCAGGTTGGGACAAGGATCTCCCTGTTTATGAGCCAGGCAGTAAAATGGCTACTAGACAATCTGGGGGAGAAGCCCTTAATTCCCTTGCCCAAAATGTAAAAGCCATGTTTGGTGGTTCTGCTGACCTTGCCTCATCTAACAACACCATGTTAAAAGGGGAAGAAGACTTTTCCAGAGAAAACTATGCCGGTAGAAATGTCTGGTTTGGTGTCAGGGAATTTGCCATGGCCGCTGCAGGTAATGGGTTAGCCCTTCACGGGGGCTTGAAACCTTACGTGGCAACATTCTTTGTTTTCTCTGATTATTTACGTCCTGCTGTCAGGTTGTCAGCCTTAATGAAAATACCTGTGACATATGTATTTACCCACGACAGTATTGCCGTAGGGGAAGATGGACCAACCCATGAACCAGTCGAGCAACTACCTGCTTTAAGGGCGATGCCAGGGCTTTCTGTCATTCGACCTGGAGATGGGAATGAAGCGGCAGCAGCCTGGAAGCTTGCTGTAGAAAGTAAAGAGGAGCCAACTGCTTTAGTCCTTACTCGCCAAGGACTTCCGACGCTTGAAGGGACAAAGGAAAAGGCTTATGAAGGTGTCCAAAAAGGAGCATATGTTATTTCAGAAGGAAACGGTGAAATTAACGGTTTACTTTTAGCATCTGGTTCAGAAGTATCTCTTGCTGTAGATGCTCAGAAGGCATTAGAAAAAGAAGGTATCTACGTGTCGGTTGTAAGCATGCCAAGCTGGGATCGATTCGAAAAACAATCTCAACAATATAAAGACTACGTCCTTCCTAAACATGTGAAAGCCAGATTGGGAATTGAAATGGCTGTTCCACTTGGATGGGAACGTTATACTGGGGACGAAGGATCTGTTCTAGGTATTGATGGATTTGGCGCTTCAGCACCAGGTGAAAGAATTATGAAAGAATACGGATTCTCTGTAGAAAATGTTGTAGCTAGATTTAAACAATTATTGGAAAAATAATCGAAACGGGCATCAAGCAGGGGCAAGTACTCCAGCTTGATGCTTTTTTGGTATTTTCGAAAACATGCAAATTACGACAAAATAAGTCAAAGGATTCGTTCATGGATTGACATTAATTGTATAGCTTGTCCCGTATAATAGCATAGGAGAAGAAATAGCTTGTGGGGGTTGATCGTGATGAGAGAATATGACATTTACATTATTCGAAAAGACATCGCAAATGACTACTATGGTTTAGAAGGGAAGCTGTTTCATTTATTCGAAGAAAATAGATTTGCTAAGGGCGAATTAAAACAGGTTACTACGGATCAAATCAACTATATAATTGAACCCATCAACTTGAGTATCCTACAAGAAGTTCTAGTTGACAACCTGTCCGAAATCGACGGGTATGACTATGAGGATAATAAACATTTTATTAGAATGAAGGAAAGGGATAGTCAAGCAGGTCTCTATTTAGATGAGAATCATTTAACGTTGTTCTCTGAAGGGACCTTTGATGCAGAAGCTTGTTTCTTCGAGGTACTACGCAGTTTTCACTCCTATTTTATTGCAATGGAATTTGATCAAAAGCGGTACGGTTGGTTAAAACCAGTGAAAGCTTTGGAGATGGTTCAACAGCCTTCGTGAAAATTCAACGGATTTTTCCTGCTATCTCTTTTATTGTTCCATTCAATACGTTATAATAAATAAGGTTATAACAAACTTGAATGTTTTTTCTTACAGACAACAGAGAGAGAAGGAGGGTCATTAGTAATGTGGCCATATATTTTAACAGGGTTACTTGCGTTATTAGCAGGAGTAGCCATTGGATTTTTTATTGCAAGACAATACATGATGAGTTATATGAAGAAAAACCCGCCAATTAACGAAAAAATGCTTCGTGTCATGATGATGCAAATGGGCATGAACCCATCACAAAAGAAGATTACGCAAATGATGAAGGCGATGCAAAATAATATGAAGTAAGATAACACTCCGTTATGGAGTGTTTTTTCATACATACAACTAACTTATCACGGAGGAACAAACGATGCTTCCACAATTGAATTATGAGAACCTTTCCCCTACGCACCATTATGTCATTGATGTCCGTTCTCCTGGTGAATACAAAGAATTTCATCTTCCCAACGGGTATCATCTACCATTATTCACCGATGAAGAGCGCTCGTATATTGGAACCATATATAAACAAGAAAATCCAGAGAGGGCAAAGGAAAGGGGACTGGCCATCTATGCTGGAAAACTGGAAGGATTATATGGGGACTGGAAAAAATTAAAAGCAGAAAACAAAGGGAAAAAGGCAGTTGTCGTTTGTGCCCGTGGGGGAATGAGGAGTGCTTCCTTTGTATCAATGATGAATACAGTAGGGATCGAAGCTTATCAACTAACAGGAGGCATCCGTAGCGTAAGGGAGAACATAAGAAAAAAACTTGATGATTTTTCTCGAATCCCTTGGAAAGGAACTGTGTTATCTGGAAATACAGGTGTGGGAAAAACGAAGTGGTTGAAGAAATTAAAAGACAAAGGCTATCCCGTTGTGGATATAGAAGGGCTGGCAAATCATCGAGGCTCCGTATTTGGTCATATCGGTCTACAGCCCCATTCACAAAAACAGTTTGAATATGAATTAGTGAAGACATTGCAGGAATATGAGAAAGGTCAATGTATTATTTTAGAATCAGAAAGTAAACGGATCGGTACTGTTATTTTGCCACCTTTCTTATTAAAACTAAAGGAAGATTTCTTGCATCTTGAATTAACAGATACCCTGGAAACTAGGGTATACCGACTAATAGAAGAATACACACCGGCTAATTGTCATGAAGAAATACTTCAGGCATACGGGTATATTCGCAAACGGATTCCTCAAGCTATTACGGAGAAAGTAGACACTGCATTTGAGGCAAAAGACTATTCCGTCGCATTCACCCTTTTGTTATCCCACTATTATGATCCGAAATATGAATATAAAGGGAAACAATATGGTCACGTAGTTTCAATTCATCTGGCAGAAGCCAATGACGAGGAAAACCTTCAACGAATGGAAGAAATTATTAACAGAGAAATAAAGTGTTTCTAGAAGGCTCTTATCGTAAACTTTGTTGCTATTTTAACAAGGCTTGGTGGAGCGGAAGGAGGCGACTCCAGCGGGAAAAGCAATAGACGAAGACACCGCAGGGCGATTTTCCCGAGGAGGCTGAGGCATTGCCCGCGGAAAGCGTCCGCCTGTAGCGTAACCAAGCCCAAAATATTGCTCAAAAACAACAATCTATATGAAAAAGAGTCTTCTAGAAAAATATTTTCTTATTTAGAATTGATTCTTTTACCAAAATTTCCATTAGTGATATGATAAGAATGGTGTTTTTCAAAAGTCAAAATATTAAATAAGGGGCAGCAGCATGAGAGTTTTTATCGATTTACTATGGTATTTCAAGAAAGAAAAGTGGAATTATGGCGGAGGGATACTCGTTTTAGCATTAGTCTCCTTTTTATCGTTATTACCACCCTACGTCATTGGTGTGATCGTTGACCATATTGACCGCAACACCTTAACAGAAGGAATCTTGTTACGGTGGATGCTTATTTTATTTGCTTTAGCAATTATTGTTTATATTTTACGTTACTTATGGCGGATTTTAATCTTTGGTCCTGCGATCCGACTGGCAAGATTACTGCGAAACCAGCTATATGAGCATTTTTCGAGAATGTCCGCTTCCTTTTTCCAAAAGCGAAGAACAGGTGATTTAATGGCCCATGCAACGAACGATATTCGTGCCGTCGAGCAAACGGCAGGGGCAGGGGTGTTGACCCTTGTGGATTCCATTACGATGGGAAGCTTTGTGATCATCACCATGGCCGTGACAATCAGTTGGGAACTGACCCTCATCGCGCTCATTCCAATGCCATTTATGGCGCTTGCCACCAGTAAATACGGTTCCATGTTACATAAGCGTTTTGGGAAGGCACAGGCTGCTTTTTCCTCATTAAACGATAAGGTGCAAGAAAGTATGTCAGGGATTCGAGTGACGAAAACCCTTGGCTATGAAGAGCAAGAGGTAGATTCCTTTAAGGAAGAATCGGCAGATGTAGTAAAAAAGAATATTCACGTGGCCAAGGTAGATGCCTTATTTGATCCGACCATTCAAATCATTGTCGGTTTCTCCTTCTTTTTATCCATCGTATTTGGTGCTAGATATGTGGTGGCAGGAGACTTGACGATCGGGCAGCTTACTAGTTTCACCGTATATCTTGGTCTTTTAATTTGGCCTATGCTTGCCTTTGGCTGGCTGTTTAACATCGTTGAGCGGGGGAGAGCTTCCTATGACCGGGTGTCTACGCTTTTGAAAGTAAAGCAGGATATTGTCGATGAGCCCGATGCTATATACGAAACGCCAAAAGGCGACCTATCCTTTCAGATCACAGAATTTAAATATAAAGAAGGGGAAAATCCAGCCCTTAAAGATGTCTTTTTTCAAATTAACAGAGGGGAGACACTTGGTATTGCTGGCCGGACAGGCAGTGGTAAAACCACATTGCTGAAGGCATTAATGCGCAATTTTGATCTAACAAAGGGAGAAATTTTTATCGATGGCAGGACCATTCAAAGTTACACACTGGATGCCCTTCGATCTGCCGTTGGTTATGTTCCCCAAGATCATTTCTTGTTTTCGGCGACGATTGCTGACAACATTGCCTTTGCCAATCCAGAAGCCAGTTATCAGGAAATTATAGATGCAGCAAAGCTAGCATCCATTCATGAGGACATTATCCGCTTTGACGAAGGCTATGAGACGATTGTCGGTGAAAGGGGAGTTACTTTGTCAGGGGGACAAAAGCAACGGATTTCCATTGCGAGAGCCCTCCTTGCCAACCCTGAGATTTTAATTTTAGATGATTCCTTGTCGGCCGTTGATGCAAAAACAGAGGAGCAGATTTTAGATGCCCTTAGGGAAATTAGAAAAGGAAAAACGACGCTCATCACCGCCCATCGCCTAAGTGCCATCAAACATTCAGATTTGATCCTTGTCCTCGATCAAGGAGAAGTATTGGAGCGTGGTGACCATCGCTCGTTAATGGAGCAGGACGGCTGGTACCGCCGCATGTATGAGCATCAGCAACTGGAATCGTTAGTGGAACGGGGAGGGAAATCATCATGATAGAAAGACATAAGCATTTACTCGTCCCATTAGCGCAAGGATTAGTATTTAAACGGTTATTACAATATGCAAAACCTCATTTAAAATGGTTAACCATTGCTTTCCTCTTATTGGTAGGGGGAACGGCGGCACAAATATTAGGGCCGATTCTAATTAAGATTTTTATCGACGATTATTTATCACCACGAATTTTCGAGATGCAAGCGTTAGTTTTGCTTGGTGTGGGCTATGTTGTCCTCCATATTTCGTCGGCAGTAATGAATTATTTTCAATCGTTAATGTTTCAAACGACAGCATTGAAAATCATTCAACAGCTTCGAATTGATGTTTTTTCAAAGGTGGAACGATTAGGTCTTTCATTCTTTGATCAATTTCCTACGGGAGGCTTAGTGTCGAGGATTACAAACGACACGGAGCAAGTGAAGGAATTGTACGTCAGTGTCATGGCTGTCTTTGTACAAAATATCATCTTTTTAATTGGTGTTTTTGTGGCTATGTTCTATTTAAATGTTCAGTTGGCCTTATTTTGCTTAGTTATTCTGCCAATGATTATTGCCATCATGCAGCTTTACCGAAAGTTTAGCTCCAAGTATTATGCGGAGATGAGTGAGAAGCTTAGCCAGTTGAACGCAAGACTGAATGAATCCATTCAAGGAATGACCATCATTCAGATTTTTAGACAGGAACGTCGAATGAATCGGGAATTTCAAAAGACAAATCAAGAACACCACGAAGCTTGGTTCAAAAGCATTAAGCTAGATGGCTTACTACTACGGCCTGCCGTTGACTTCATTTCCATAATGGCCCTTGTTCTTGTGTTAAGCTTCTTTGGGATCACGTCCTTCAACAGTCCTGTGGAAATTGGTGTGTTGTATGCCTTTGTTAATTACTTAGACCGGTTCTTTGAGCCAGTAAACCAAATGATGCAGCGTCTATCGATTTTTCAACAGGCAATGATCTCAGCAGGTCGTGTCTTCCGGTTAATGGATCATGATGAATTGGCACCAGTAAAACAAGGGACAGGAAACCCGAAAATTAACTATGGAGAAATAGAGTTTAAGAATGTTACCTTTTCCTACGATGGCAAGCAGGATGTGTTAAAAAACATTAGCTTTAAGGTGCGTCAAGGGGAAACGTTAGCTTTAGTAGGGCATACGGGAAGCGGGAAAAGCTCTATCATTAATTTATTGATGCGGTTTTACGCCATTAAACAGGGAGAAATCTTGATTGATGGGGTTCCCATCGAAGAGTATAGTGATGAGGAACTGCGAACAAATCTTGGTTTAGTTCTTCAAGATCCTTTCTTGTTTGTAGGGGATTTAAAGCACAATATCCGTTTGTTTGACGAGGAAATCTCGGACAATGATATCGTAGAGGCGGCGAAATTTGTTCACGCCCACAACTTTATTGAAAGAATGCCGAATGGGTACGATACGACCGTAGGTGAGCGCGGGACTACTTTTTCCAGTGGTCAAAGGCAGTTAATCTCCTTTGCCAGAACGATGGCAAGGAATCCCAAAGTTCTTGTCCTTGATGAAGCGACCGCAAGTGTGGATACGGAAACGGAAACAGAAATTCAAATCGCTTTGGAAAAAATGCGCAGGGGCCGTACTACCATTGCCATTGCCCACCGTTTATCCACCATTAAGGATGCGGACCATATTCTCGTTCTCCATCAAGGGGAGATTGTGGAGCAAGGTACCCACAAACAACTATTAGACGAAGAAGGACTTTACCATAAAATGTACCTCCTGCAGCAAGGAGCAGAAAAACTGGAGAAAATAACGGTGGAAGATTAGTATTGATGACAGGAAAGGGAGTGATGTGGCTATGGCAGATTTGAAGGAAAAACAGTGGATCAATAAACCGGTTGAGGATGTTTTTAACTTTCTGGCAAACCCAGATAATCGCGTGGAGATATTTGTAAATGTGGTAAAAATAGAATCCCTGTCTCCAGATGGTGTGGAAATAGGGGCAAGATTTAAAGAAGTTAGACAGCTTTCTAATCGCAAAGTGGCGTCAGAGCTTGTCCTTACAGACTATGACGTAAATCAGACGATTGGCTTTATGACCGAGTCTAACGGGTTAAAAGTGAACTATATCTATCAATTCAAAGATGTAGACGGTGGAACGGAAGTCAGTTTTGAAGGGAAGGTCCAAACCAATTCCTTCCGCACAAAGCTCATGAAGCCTATGCTAGTGAAAATGGTGAAAAAAGAAGACGGTGACCATCTGTTAGTAGTGAAGAAACTCCTAGAAGAAGAGCAAGGAGACGGACATAGGGAGATTCAGGAATAAACATAGGTTTGAACAACCTGTGACACAAACCATTATTACGTTGACAAAATATACTCTATAGGGGTATGGTAGAAAGGTGACAGGTGGTGGGAAAAGTGGAGGACAACAAACTAAACATTCCATTAACAGAAGTAAGAAAAACGTCCATAATGAGGACGGAAGATGAAAAAGCAGAACTGTTAAAAAGACTTCGTCGCATTGAAGGCCAAGTGCGAGGTATCCAACGAATGATTGAACAAGATCGATATTGTGTGGATATATTAGTACAAGTATCTGCCATTACGGCTGCGTTAAAGAAAGTTGGTTATCACCTTCTAGAAGATCATACCCGAGGTTGTGTTTCTAATGCGGTTGCTCAAGGGGAAGGTCAAGAAGTAATTGAGGAACTCATGAAGGTCATTCAGCAGTTTTCTAAGTCTTAAGCCTTGCTGTTGTTAAACTTGTTTTCACCAAATAGTATGAACATCTACCCTATGTTACTATAGTAGACTAATCTTATATGAAGGAGTTGTTTTTTAATGAAAAAAGAAGTTATTAAAGTAGACGGAATGACTTGCAATCACTGTAAAACAGCAGTAGAAGGAGCATTAAAGAACGTAGCTGGTGTATCTGTAGCTGAAGTTGACTTGGGTGAAAAAAATGTTTCTGTAGAATATGACGAAGCTTCTGTAACTATAGACAAGTTAAAGGAAGAAATTGAAGAACAGGGCTATGATGTTGTATCCTAATATTGTATTCTAAAACGCTGGTATTTCCGGCGTTTTTTTCTTTGCGGGGGATAACTAATGATAATGATGAAACGTTCCATTTTAGTTTTGTTTGTTTTGACAATCTTGGTCTTTTTGTGGATGGGGCAAGAACAACGGAGATATACAGAAGGACAAGGGGAAAGGCCAGGCTTGCCTCATGTTGGACACGTGGCACCTGATTTCACGTTAAAACATTTATTTACTGAAGAAGAAATTCACTTATCCAGCCTTTATGGACAAGGTGATGGCGTTGTCCTTTATTTTTGGACGTCCTGGTGTCCGTTCTGTGCTTCATCTATGGAATCTCTGCAACGTGCTTATGGAGAGTATGGGGAGGAGATCGTTTTTCTTGGTGTGAATGTTACGAACCAAGATACGATTGGGGCAGCGCAGCAATTTATTAATGACCACCAAATTGATTTTTCCAATGTAAAGGATGTTACGGGAGAGGTGTCTGCCAGCTATTTTGTTCCACCAGTACCCACTACCTTGTTCCTTGCGGGAGATGGGAGTATTGTTCACCGAAAAGTCGGGGGATTAACCTACCAGGAGATTGAACAAGGGGTTCGCCTAGTAGAAAGGGAGAAGTAATCATGTTTGAAGCCTTACATAATTTTTCTGTCGGGCCACTGACAGTTACGATGGACATGCTCATGCTTATTGTGAGCATTGCAGTAGGATATGGTGTAATTCATGTTTATTTAAAGCAATTGGAAGTGAAAGAAAGGGAAGGGTTTCTTGATGCGGTGTTAACGGCTTTAATTATTGCTGTCATCCTCTTTAAACTTTGGCCTTTTGTATTGGACCCAAGCTTGTTGCAAAATCCAGCTAATTTAATTTACTTTATGGGAGGACCATTTGCCGTCTATGTGGCGATCGGTGTGGCGCTTTTCTTTTTAATTTTTCAATCATGGCGAAAAAAGTGGACATACACTTGCTGGGATAGTTTATTTTTTGGTGCTGTTGCTTCTTTCTTCGTCTATTCTATCTTGATAAGGGAGTACGGTGCGCCATCCCCTTATTCAGTTGGCTATATGGTAGAGAACACCGTTTACCACCCTGTTAACTTCTATTATGGTATTGTTTATGGGTTATTGTTGTTAGTGTGTTTCTATTTCGTGAAGAAAGAGATTCCCTTTGCCAGGTCCATCTTTTTGCTGGTAGGGGTAGTGTTTGTGCAATTTCTGTTATCTCCCTTTGTAGTATAATTCACGAATTGGATTCATATTTTCCAACACAAGTATGGTATAATACTTCGTAAGTTGAGAAATAGAGGAGAGCTTTCCTATGATTGGCATTTTCTTAAGTATTGTAGCAGTAATGATGGCTTTTTTAGCCTTGTTTATTCGAATGAAAGCAATGAAAAAACCAGCAACAGTTAAAAAAAATTATGATCCCTCCCATTGCCATGTCGACCGGGTTTCTTATGTTTGTATACCCCCCTGTCAGACCTTCAGCCTTAGAGCTTGTGGAGGCCTTTTCCGTTGGATTACTTTTTTCGTTATTATTAATTAAATTGTCTTCCTTTGAAATTAGGGATAATAATATTTATATGAAGCGTTCCAAAGCGTTTCCATTTATATTGCTAGGACTGTTGGCAGTTCGACTATTGGCAAAAACAATTCTCGGCATCCATTTTGAGTATGAAGTATTGGCAGGAATGTTTTTTGTATTAGCCTTTGGGATGATTTTGCCGTGGAGACTCGCCATGCTCTATAAGTTTAAGCAAGTGGAAAAGGAATTTAAATTAAAACAATCAGCGGGAAGTGAGAACTGGAATTTTCAATCAGAAAACCCAGCACCAAGGGAGAGTTAATCCCTCTTGGCGCTGGGTTTCTTTTTGTAAGTAGGCTTATTTTGAGAAGCTAGTAAAAGGTAGAAATAAGGGCGATTGATTCTTGATGCAGCAGAATTAACATCAAAAATCTTTCCTAGAGCTAGTTTTGAAAATAAGCAGTGTACTGACCCATATCAATATTTTTTTCTTTAAGCTTTTTCTTTAAGAACTTATGGTCCCGCTTTGGGGTAGCGGCAATATAGCCTTTAATAATGAGTTCTTCGGTCATCTCATTTGCATTTTCTTCTAAGGCTAATTCGCCAATCTTACCAGCAATTTTCCCTTTCGCCACATCCCGGAATAATTCAGGGACTGGCTCTAGCAATTCGTCCAAAAATGCTTTGTTTTCGTCGCTCCATAAATGTCTTGTTTCATTAATATAATGCTCTTGCCAATCAAGAATAGACTTTCCATCCTCTTTTGGCAGCTTTTTTAGGAATTTACGAAACATAAAATAGCCACCGATACCCATGATCACTGTCATAAACAGGGACCAAAGAACGATCATCCACATAAATAGGTCGTTTGGCATGAGAGTTCACCTCTTCCTTTTCCTGTTCTATATTGTACGACATAATTGCTTGTCTGAAAAGGGAAGAGCCTGGGTAATTCCTATTTGGTTAGTATTAATGATTAAAATTTATAATTTTGGAAGTAATGGTGGTGGAGTTTAATTTGGGTAACTTGGGATTATTAGAGTAGTAGGGGATGGGGGGGCATAGTCTTTGGAAAGTGGAGGGTGACTCAAAAGACGGGGGGCTTTTTGAGTCACCTTGGGTTGAATTAACTATCTATATTTTTCGTTAAATACCTCTTATCATTAGCTCTTCTGTATAATGAAGAAATTCCCTTGCTACCAGTAATTCGGCCTTTTGTTCTGGTGTAGCATTTGTCAAATAGCTTTCCATTTCACCTTCTAGTTCCTTGAGTTGTTTTAATAGGAAACTGTACTCTGTGGGATCGTTTTCTGTAATGGTTTTCACTTCTGCTAATTCTTTTTGTGCCTCGTCAATGGTATCTTTTATCTGATTTATGTATGTTTCGATTTGCTCATTTGTCAATTTAATGCCTCCTCTGGAAAATATCTACTTAACATAAGATTTCCATCGAGAAAGTAACTTATTCTTAGTATGGTAATTTTGGTTTAGTTATTAGTGGTGATCAACTGTAGCATTTCCTTCTTCTTCCTGCATACAATGTAGAAAGGAATTAAAGAGGGGGGAAGGTATATGCATTTTTGTGAAGAATGTGGTCAGCCTGCTGCTTTAATTACTCACTTTTTTGATAATGGTATAGAATGTCCAACATGCAAAGCCTGGTACTGCCCTAGTTGTGCCGTTTCCCTTGATCATGTGAATGATACATGTGCATATTGCGAAAAAGATGGAATGTCCCTTTAAATCAGGATTGTGGTAAAGGTTGTTGTTGAAGTTAATGGAATGATAGTGTTTGGATTTGTAGGGGGGACTCCTAACGCAATCTTTAATAATGTAAGAAAAAAGGCTAGCAAATGTGGTGTGTTAGTCTTTTTTGTTGTTTGTTTATTCTGATTTTGTTGAATGGGATAGCATGTCTATTAAATCATCTAATGTGCGAGTTTTTGTGTGTTGTTGGTAATTGCGCGTATGTTAAAGCATTTAATAAACGAGCTTTCGTGCGTTGGAGGCAAAAGCGCGTGTGTTAAAGCATTTAATGAACGAACTTTCATGCATTGGTGCCAAAAGCACGTGTATTAAACCATCTAATGAACGAGCTTTGGTGCGTTGGCTGTAAAAGCGCGTCTTTCAACCCATTTCAAAAAGGCACTATCCACCCCATAACACAAAAGCACGTCTTTAAAAACCAATCAACCTTCCCTCAAAGGCAATCTTCCCCCATGTTAAATAATTATCAAAAAAATGGTAACCCATACAGCAGGTCACCACTTCCAACTCTTAACTAAAGGTTTTATTGACTTCCAAATCTTTATTATCCAACACTTCAACAAGATTTTGTTGTGATTTAGCTAAATTCTTTGTTCGCTCCACTAAGCTAATAATGTTTCCGTAAGTTTGCTGAGCCCCTTTAATTAGAAGGGGCACTCCAATAAAGTCAATATGGAGCCTCCTGGAAAACAGGCCGCCAAAGGTCATAGCCAATGGCACTGTCGGTGAAGCATTGGAGAATACTACTTTGTCTTGTAACTTTTCATTTCCCGCCAATAAAGTAACGAGGTTCCTCATTGCTGGAAGGACAACCTTTGATCCACTTCTCCCCATTGTATAAACTTTATCCCCATTTTCATCCGTACCATGAAAAATAATTCGTCCCATATCCTTGGATGTTAACCTATTGAAGGTTTCAATACGTAAAATTTCTTCTTTGGATGGAATGCGATCTTTCGGAAGTTTTCTTAATGATAGGCCGCTGCCAGTGCAGACGAGTGTGTGCCTGCATAGCAGTTATAAATGTAAATCATTTTCGGGAACCTCCTATGTGATTGTAATGGAAAGAAGAGGACATTTGGGTACTAAGCGTGCTCTTATTACCATCGTTTCCTAACTATTGTCTCTAAACTTCGCTTTATTGATACATTCCAAGGTTCATGTTCCGGCTCTAACGGATGGACAAGCACCGTTTTCATCCCTAATCTTTTGCCGCACCATATATCCGTAAACAACTGATCCCCTAAAAAGATACTTGTTTCTGGTTTTGCCCCTAACTCTTTCATTATTCCTTTAATCTTTGTAGTGGCAGGTTTAGCGGCCATACCAAACCCTTTTATTTCGTATGGCTTTGTAAATCTGTCTACCCTTCCTTGACTGTTGTTCGATAAAATTACTAGCTCAATGTTATGATCCTTTAACCCTGCCAACCAGTCCTCAAAATCTTTAGAACCTGCTTGGTCATGGGCTGCCAGCGTACTGTCCAAATCAGAAAAAATGTGCTTCACGTTGTTTTTTTCTAACCATCCTAATGTAATATCACTGAAATGTTCAAATAGATAATCCGGTTTAAAATAACTCATAGCTTCAATAAAATCTCCTTTTTTATCTTTAGATTTAGTTTGTACACGAATGCTTCATTTCATGATTCTTGGAAAAAGATGTTGATTAATAAATACATGCCTATTCTATTGTAGGAGAAATACGACAATTTTCACAGCATTTCTATCTAATTTTTCTAAAATAGGTTTGTTTAGTTGTTATAGTTGTCCACACTCATACTCTTTCGTTTCCTTCATATATAGATAAAAAGGACGTAAAAGGGGTGAGAACCGTTAAATTTCTAGCATTAGTCTTTGGATTAGCTGTCTTTGCAATGTTAAGTAATCGGTACCGTGACAACTTTACAGAAGCACATTCCTTTAGTAAGTTTCATGAGCACGGTGAAAAAACGCAATTGGAGAAAAAAACAGGTGACGGTGGGAAATTTGGTAACTTTGATGACGGAGGAGGAGAGTGATTGCCATAGACTCTTCCTTAGGTAGAATGATTTACCTCAATTAGGGTAAAGTATCAATGATAAACAAATTGAGGTGAGTTGGATGGAAAACAACTTTGATTTAAACGATAATAAAATTGTAATTAAAGGCGATGACGGTTTTGAAAAAGAGTTTGATGTAGAGGCATTATTTAAGATGGAAGGGGAATCGTACGCCCTTATTACAGGTGATACGGAAACGTTGTTAATGCGAATTGAAGAAGAAGGGGATGAACAGTACCTAGTTGGGATTAATGATCCAGAAGAAAGGGATGCCATCCTCAGTGCTTACGAAATTGCCATGAACACGAACCTAGATGGATTAGATTCGGATCGGTTTTTGCGAAATGGATTTTAGAAGATGATTGGTGGAAATGATAGCCCCTTTTCATAAAAACAAATAACTCCCCGTCCCGTGTTGCCGGGACGGGGAGTTTGCCATTAATCTTCTTCTTCGTCTTCCTCTTCTGGATCATACTCGTCAATAGGGCTCCAATTAATTGGTCCTTTACGTTTTTCCTTTAGCTTGAAATACGTATCAAGAACATCTTCTGCAATGGAGTTAGCAACACCGCCTTGGCGGGTGTTGACGCCAGGAACGACGACGGAAATGGCTACTTCAGGGTTATCAAAAGGAGCATAAGCGACGAATGTTTGATTATTTGCCTCCTGTCCATCGACCCTAACCTGCGCCGTACCTGTTTTTCCAGCTGGGTTATAGGGTTTATTTCCAAAGAAGCTCGTTGCTGTACCTCGTGATCCATTGGTAACGCGCCATAGCCCTTGCTGTACTTCAGAAATATAGTTGTCATCCATATCAAGTTTGTTTAAAACCTTCGGTGGCAACTGTTGAGAGATGGCACCAAGTTTTCCCCTTTCTGGCTCTGGTTCCCGAATCTCCTTCACCACCCTTGGTGCGATTCGATAGCCATCGTTGGCAATGGTAGAAATATATTGGGCCAACTGCATCGGAGTATACGTGTCAAACTGACCAAAGGTTAAAAACAGTAATGTACCAGGATAACCATAGCCACCGTTGACCCCTGTAAATTCATTAGGAAGGTCAATGCCAGTTTCTACTCCTAAACCAAATTGATAATAGTAGGAACGGAGAATATCAAATCCTTCGTGATAATTTCCCCAATTTGTTCCTGACAAGTTAGGGACATAACCAATCATCCTCATGGCCACATAGGTCATATAAATATTTGAAGATCGTTCCAATGCCGTTAAATGGTTAACACTTCCTAAAGTAGTCCAAGAACTTACGGTTGGTGCACTTGGCAGATTAATGGTTCTGTCAAAGATTGTTTCGTAAGGCCTCATGACACCATAATCAAACCCCGCCAGAACCGTTGCCCCTTTTATGGCAGAACCGCTTTCAAAGGCCCGGGTATAGGTACCAATATCCCCAAAGTCACTGTACCCTGCCATCGCTAATACATCCCCAGTATGGGGCTCCATAACAACCACATATGCGTCAGGAGCACCTACAAATAAGGAACGAAATTCCTCCACATTGCTATCAATAATATGCTCTACATGCTGCTGTAGCTCCAAATCGAGGGTGAGAACTAAATCATTCCCTCGACTTCCTAGCCTTTCTTGAGGATTCCTGATTAAGTTTCCGTACTGGTCTCGGTAATTATCTATTCTACCTTTTCGGCCTTTCAATATACTTTCATATTGAAGTTCTAAGTAGCTGATACCAACCTCTTCATTACGCTCATATCCATTAGCTAAATAATAGTCGATATCGTCGCGGGGAATGGAACCAATTCTCCCAAATACATTTCGTAATGTGTCATCAAATACATAAATTCGTTCGGAGTCACGAATAATATCTACTCCAGGCAGGTCTTCCAAATTTTCCATAATTAAAGCAGCTTCCTCGTAGGTTATATCCAGTTTAACTTTATGGGGAATATTTGTGTATCCTGCGTTGAACTCACGCCATATTGGAAAAATCTCACGTTCTGTTTGGGTAAACCATTCCAGTTCTTCATCGGTAATTCTCCGTAATCGTTCAAGATGGGCATCACTATCAGAGAGATCTAGGTTTCTAGCTTCCTCAACAGGAAGCTTTTCCATATACTCTTCTGGAAACAGCAAGCTCCAATATTCCTGTAAGTCTCGCAAGTTGATTCGTTCTGCTTCAACCGTAATGTATTCATTCAGTTTCGCAGCCGTTTCTAGCATCTCCCTTTGGGAGGCCCTACGGTTCGTGTAAGTAACGGTAAAAAGTCTTTCATTGTCCACAAGAAGATTGCCGTGCCGGTCATAAATGAGACCACGGGGGGCTTCTACAGGGATTCTAAAGCTAATCTCTCTTTCTAGCTGACTCTCAAACTCTTCTCCTTGAATAATTTGCACATTGCCTAGTTGTAGTATAAGTGCAGAAAACAATATAAAGACAAGAAAGAATAAAATATTGAGTCGTATGGGGATGTGTCTGCCTTTTACTGGTTTATCTTCCATATAACTTCTACCTTTCTATAAAAATATTTAACTTATTCCATGAATTAACTATGAATAATATGGTAATTTAATTATACGCTAGTTAAAGCGTAATTTGGTGATTAGTTAGAAATTTGTAATAAATTATTCTGCGAGTAAGGCTTTTATCCCGTATGATGGATCTGAGGGAGGATGTTACTTGTACGGAGCGGTAGGTGGAGGGGGCAGAAACTAAGGTGTTTGGAGATTTGTTGGAATAGAAATGGAGGATGCTTAGAGATGAATCATTTACAGGAAGAAATACATAAGAAAACAACAGAGATTAACTTTTCCGGCGTGATTTTTGGCAAAAAAGAAAAAGAGAACATGTTCCAGTTGGCGTATGGATTTGCCAATCGGGCTGATGAGTTAGAGAATAAAGCCACTACACGGTTTGGCATTGCTTCTGGATGTAAGTTGTTCACGGCTATTGCCATCTGTCAATTAGTAGAACAAAGGCTGATCAGTTTTGATACAAGATTAAAAGATTGTTTAAGGTTTAACTTTCCTAATTTTTCAGATGAAGTGACTGTCCACCACCTGTTAACCCATAGTTCCGGTGTACCTGATTATTTCGACGAAGCAGTCATGGATGATTTCGAAGAGCTTTGGCAGGAAAGACCCATGTATTTGATTAAAACACTAGGGGATTTTCTTCCTATGTTTCAGGAACGGGAGATGATGTTTTCGCCTGGGGAAAGATTTCATTACAATAATGGAGGATATATACTGTTAGGGTTAATCATTGAGGAAATATCGGGACTAACTTTTCAGGACTACGTGGAAAAAAATATCTTTGGTCCTTGTGGAATGGTGGATTGTGGCTATTTTACATTTGACCAATTGCCAAAAAATACAGCCTTCGGTTACATTGATGATACGGAAACAGGGGAATGGAGAACCAATATTTATTCCTTGCCAGTAAGGGGCGGTTCAGATGGGGGGGCGTACGTAACGGCACCTGACATGATGAAACTGTGGGATGGCTTGATGGAAAATAACCTGTTAAGTAAAGAGATGACCAACCTCTTGCTAACTCCCCACATCCATGTGGAAGAGGATGCGTATTACGGTTATGGGGTTTGGATTTCGAAACGTCAGGAAGCTATTTATAAATATCATGTGATGGGGTATGACCCAGGTGTTAGCTTTGCATCCTCCTATTATCCTGAGACAAAGGTGAAGCTTGTCATTCCGTCAAACAAGTCATACGGACCACATAATATGACGAAAATCATTGAAGAATTTATTGAAAAATAAAGTAAGGGTTAGTGTGGATCTGTTTTGATCCATCCTTCTCCTATATAAGAATTGGTAAATTGTGCACAATAGTACTACCTATGAATACAAAAAGGGGGTAATCGTATGGGAAAAATTCCAAATCATTTGATGACGTACATATTGATTGGAGGAGGGATTGGCATATTTTTTGGAGGATTCTGGAATGGGATTAGTGCCATGGTGCTAATTTATATTGCTCAAAGGTTCGAGTATTTCCTCCGAACATATGAAAAAAAGAATTTTGAATCTGGATGAGTGTTAAGGGTTCCTAATTGGAAGAGTAGGATGGGACATAACTAAAGTATTCATATGGAAATCCGAACAACGGACTATTTTAGCGTAGGAAATATACGAAGACTCCAGCGGGAGCAAAGGCAAAGGTGAGACCCCACAGTGCGAAGCACGAGGAGGCTCACCAGCCGCCCGCGGAAAGCGAAGTATATTTCCGAAGCGAGTTATATTTGTATCAATCTATTCGTTCGGATTTCTCACTACAAAAAAACGTTTGTCCCAGCCTCTTCTTCAGGCTTTAAGTTAGTTCTTATCTCTTATTTGAGAAGATGGAAGAAGGATAAATTACATAAAGTAGCGAATTAGTAGTTGTGTTATGAAGGGAATACTAGTTGGAGGTGTGCCGCTTGATTTTAACTTTTCTAATAAATAATTTTGTTATTATCGGTTTTATGTATATAAAGCTTATTTTGGATAAGTTTTTTAACAAAAATATGTTTGTTGTTAATTCGGCCTTCTTCGGCCTTATGTCCACCTTTGTCATTATGATCCCCTTCAAGCATGAAAATTTAATCTTCGATTTACGAGCCATTCCCATTATTTTTGCAACCTATTGTTTCGGTTGGAAGGTAGGGGTAGGAGCAACTATCCTTCCCATTGTGTATCGTTATTTTTACTTAGGTGACTTGAGTACTCTGTTTATTTTCTTTACGCTCATGTTACATTTTGTAATTCCCATCGTTATTTCCAACTATTTTCACCGTAAAGATAACATAAAAACTGGTTCTTTTTTACTAACTCGATCCTTACTGATCATAAGTTTTACATATTACTTTACCTATATCATTTTCGGACTCATCATTACTCCTGTACCTGTTTCGTTATTGTTAATGGTTTCTCTCATCATTTTGTTATTTACGATCATATCTTTACTAGTTATTGCTTATATGAGAAATGAGGCCATAAAAGCTGCCTTACTGCAATTGAAAATGCTAAAATCGGAAAAAATGGAGGTGGTCAGCCATTTAGCAGCATCCATCTCTCATGAGGTTAGAAATCCCCTCACCGTTGTTAAAGGGTTTTTGCAATTATTAAAAAAGGGGGATTTGAATCTAAGGCAAAGGGAGTATATTGACCTTTCTATAAAGGAAATTGATAGGGCAAATGCTATTATTGTAAATTATTTAACCTTTGCAAAACCAGCCCCTAATAATATTAAGGGATTAAATATTTCTGAGGAGTTAAATAAAGTCATCTCCATCATCAAACCGATGGCCAATATGAATGCGGTTAAGTTGAAAATAAAAGCAGAGAGTCATCTAATGGAAGGGGAGTCACAACTTTTACAACAATGCCTTTTAAATATAATAAAAAACTGTATAGAGGCAATGCCAAAGGGTGGGGAAATTAAGATCGAGACGAAACGTGTGAAGGAGAATCTCGTCATAAAAATCCTGGACAATGGTGCTGGTATGACGAAGGAGCAATTATCACGATTAGGTGAACCTTACTTCACCACAAAAGATGAAGGAACGGGCCTCGGTATGATGGCTGCCATAAGAATCATAGAATCCCTTAAGGGAAAGTTGAACGTCACAAGCCAGCTTGATGTGGGAACCGAATTCACGTTGACTTTCCCAATTGTATCAGAAGAAAAGGATGAAGTTGCTGCGGCTAATGAAATGGTTTGAGGATAGCTGTTTTTCTTGAAAAATAATAGGAATTAGACCTAAAGGTGAATATCCTTTAGGTCTCTTTTAGTTCACAGTCTTCATTCATTTATTTCATAAACTAATATATCAAACAGCTCACCATCTGTATAAAGCAAGATGGCCCATTCTCCTGGGAATGGAATAGTGACGGTAGATGGGATATGAGCATCGGCACCATTAACAGCCCCTGACAATCCTGTTTTCCAGCCAGTCTGTAAAATTGAATGTACCGTCTCTGTCTCCCGGTGGAAAGCGACGACTGTCAGTTCCGCATCCTTTATGCCCCAGAGGTGCCACATCCATTTTTGAGGATGGAGACTGGGCATATCGGCACCAATGACACCTGCTTTATTCTCATTGCCGACCATATTATGGCCGAACCGAACGGCTTTTCTGTCCCAATCGATCTTTTCAAAATCACTCTTTTGAACGAATGCTGGAATATCCGCAGGAAGCATTATACCGTCCATCATATCGCCAACCTCTAATATTACATCTCCATATAGTTCATTATCAAAATAGACTTCGTACCTCCATAAGCCTGCATGGGGAAGTTCAAATATTGTAGTAAATCGCTGCAAGCTGTCGTACCCTGAATACGGTTCCGTAATGATTGTTGGAAGGAAAGCGGTGAACCTTTCACCAGTTTCTTGATGTTCAACTTTGATAGTCATTTCTTTTCCTTCATATTGCTCGAACATTTCTGTGAAACTAAAAATATAGCCATAAGGTCTTCTGGGAGAGAGTCCAGGATCTGGGTAGACGCTGAATAATATTCCATCCTCTCCTTCAAATTCATGACGGATTTCCCAATCGTCTACAACTGCTGGGTTGGAAGCACCACCATTGATCGGAGGGGTTTCCATCGGTGTAAAGAAATACTCCGTAGAGATTAACAAGGCAAGTATCGCTACTGCAACAAAGCTAAAAGCAAACGCCACCGATTTTTTTGGAGTTGTTGCATCCGTGTATTCTTTATAGATTACGGCGTTTCTAATTTTATTTTTCTGTACTTCCGTAAAATGTTCCCCTTTATGTGTTGTAGAGTCCATTGCCTTCCGTAAGTTTTTCAGCTTATTCTCCATGACCATCCCACCTTTCGAACATATCTTTCAGTTTCTGCCGGCCACGGCTTAATCTAGTTTTGATCGTATTAACATTCAAATTTAAGATTTTGCTCATTTCTTCCAATGCCAACTCCTCATAGTAATGCAAGGTGATCACTTCCCGATACTTTAGTGGAAGAGACATGACACAAATGGCTAAAAACTCATTTTCGTCCCGTTTTACCATTGCTAGTTCAGGTGTCAGGTCTTTTGAAGTAAATAATCGAAAAAGATCCGAATTAATGATTACCTTTTTTAAGGTGGAGCTTTTCAAAACATCCTTACATTTATTAATCGTAATTCGAAAAATCCAAGCTTTAAAGGAGGTAATGTTGTTTTTATTTTCATAGTCTCTGTAACAGGTTATAAAGACGTCCTGCACCACGTCCTCCGCAAATTTCCAGTCCTTCAAGTAGTTATAGGCTAGTTTAGTGAGCCTTTCACCAAATTCCTCCATAATCTTCTCTAGCCACTCATCCTTTGTTTCCGTAAAGTCCATGTCTTCCAATCGATTCAAATGACCATCACCCCATTTCTCTAATGCTAAGACGAAAGACTTCTGTTTAGGTTTCATTTTTATAGTAAAAAAGTATATTTTTTGCTAAATTTGAGTTTTTGAAATCCACTGTTAATTATACTTGACACAATGTTAAGTATAGTTTACATTATGTGTAGTAAAATTAACAGTATTAATTTGGAAGGGAAGTTAAAAAAATGCTTCGGAACCGAGTGAAGGAGTTAAGAGCGAGGCACGGTTTTTCACAATCAGAATTAGCCAATCGCGTAGGTGTAACAAGGCAAACGATAGGGTTCATTGAAAAAGGAGATTTCTCTCCATCCATTACGTTGTCTTTACGTTTAGCTAAGCATTTGCAAATTTCAGTCGATGAACTGTTTTGGTTAGAAGGGGAGGAAGGTCACGATGAATAAAAAAGATTTCCGAGTCCAGCTGCCGCTGTGGAGTATTTGCCTCTGGTTTATATTAATGATTTGGACCTATGGTGTAGTCTACATGGTAGATATGTATTTTAATAATTTTGAAGGTAGCTTTGGTGTAGTAGATGATAGAGTGATCATTTATTGGAACATCCCTGGACTACTGTCACTTATTATTGGAACCGTATTAATTATTGCTTTTTTCGTTGCTTATTTCATTAGATTGAACAATCATAATAAGGAGAATCCGAATAATCAACTAAATGCTTTTAGTTTCATACGACTAGGTGAATTTTTAGAAGAAGATGAAATTGCTTCGTCACGTGACGAAAAACGCAACAAAAAAGGTGTATATTCTTTTTTCAAATCTAATCCCACTTGTGATATTTTTGATGATTTTTCCATTTAACCGCTATGTATTTATCGTTATCTTGTTCCTGTTGTTGATGGCATATAACGCTTTGTATTACGTGGAGATTCGCAAGTTTTTGTCTGGATCCTATACTTTTGATGATGGTGTTGACGGAGACAGGAGGAAAAAATCAGTTTTACAAAAGTTCGGGACAGGTGGCATGGTTCTCATAATTGTACTTATTTTAGCATTAGGTGCCGGTGCATTCTTTCAATTAAAAACAAATCATGAAAGTAACATGGAAAGAATGGATGATTGTCTTGCTGAAGGTGGGACAGTCGTTGTTGAGGGGAGCACCTTAGGAACGAAAGTGTTGTGTGAAAAAACGGAATAGTTATGGATAGAAAAGGAACCACCACACGGCAAACATTCGTGTGGTGGTTGTTTTAGTTTAATCCATATTCGCCAAATAATAAATGGCTCTTGCATAAATGGCAGTGGCTTTTAATAGATCATCCACTTCGATATATTCGTCTTTTTGGTGGGCGGTCATTTCCTTGCCAGGAAACACGGCCCCGTAGGCTACACAGTTAGGCAACAGGCTTGCGTACGTATTCCCGCCGCTTGATAGCAATGTGCCTTCATCGCCAGTTTCTTCTTCATAAGCCTTTTGAAGGGCCTTGATCATCGGTGTGTCTTTATCCACATGATGAGGATTTTTACTTCTTACTTCCCCCAATGAAAAACTTGTTTTAGCAAGTACTACCTTGAATTGCTCCTCAATCGTTTCTGAAGTGGCAGTCACAGGGAAGCGGATGTTGATGTGCACCGAACCGCCACTCGTTTTTGCATAGTGAAAAATTGCTGGATTTACGGTAAGAGGTCCAGTAATCTCGTCTTCATGAGCAATTCCCAGTTTTTCCCCGAAATGATCTTCGTAGAAGTAGTCATTTACAAATGAAAGGTAGCTTGTCCCGTCTGGATCTAATGGCAAGCTTACGAGGAAATTTGCCAACGCCACAGCAGCGTTTCTCCCTTTGAAAGGCTCCATACTATGGGAAGAGATGCCTTTCAATGTGAAGGTGGCCAAATCACCTTCCACTTGTACGTCTCCCTTTAAATCAGCCTCAGCAAGGTAATTACGGAAACGTTCCTCCAGGTTTTCCACTTCTCCTCCTATTTGAGCAGTTGCCGTTTCAGGAACCATGTTCGGTCGATTACCGGCATCAAGGATACGAGGGATAATGGAGAGGAGCCCTCTTTTACTTCCGTCGTTTCCAACACACACTTCACGTGCATTTGTCCTTTTTCTGCGTGGATTATTGGGAAAGTGGCGTCCGGAGCAAAACCAGCAACAGGCGGCACTTCTACTTCACGGTATTTCTTCAAGCAGCTCATTCCGCTTTCTTCATCTGTCCCGAATATAATCCGTACCTTCTTTTTCAAAGGCAAGTTTAACTCCTTTAATAGTTTCACACCATAAAATGCAGCCATCGTTGGTCCTTTATCGTCAATAGCACCCCGGGCAAATAGTTTTCCGTCACGTATGGTTGGATCAAAAGGAGGGGATGTCCATTGCCCCGTTGCCGGCACCACATCGAGATGGGTCAAAACGGCAATATGCTCGTCATTCTCCCCGTTTCCATATTCTCCATAGCCGTAATAGCCTTCATGATTATGTACGTGGAAACCTTGTTCAGAAGATAATTTGAGCATATAATCTAAGGCTTCTGCGATGGTTTTGCCCATGGGTTCAGTGGCCGAACCAGATTCCACATCCTTCGTACTTTCGATTTTAAGGAGTTCAGACAAATCTGCCAGTAAATCCTCTTTTCTCTTTAACACCTCTTCATAAAAATTCAATTGCATCATCTCCATCAGTAAATTATGTATTTAGTAACCCTAAAGATATGGCTATTATACCAATATCTTACCCAGCGTGCAGAGATTCAGTAGAAAAAAGGGAATTTTACTTCGAATGTCGAAATAGAAAGAAGACCATATAATTTAGGAGGATAAAGGATGAACACCATAAAAAAGAGTGATATTATCGAAGACTTTCATGGTACACAGGTAGCGGATCCATACCGTTGGTTGGAGGATACTACTTCAGAAGATTCGATCCAATGGGGAAAAGAAATGGCACTACAATGCCAAAATTACTTTGCCGATACAAACGGGGAAGAAGACAGGAGCCGATTAACAGAGCTTTGGAACTACCCTAAGTTTTTCGTGCCTCAAAAAGTAAAGGATCAGCTTTTTTATCAAAAAAATGATGGCTTACAGAATCAGGCCGTCCTCTATAGGAAGGATGGAAATGAGGAAAGGGTGTTGATTGACCCTAACACCCTTAGTGTAGATGGGACAGTTGCCATGACGAACTATTCCTTCAGCGGGGATGGGCGTTACATTGCCTATGCTACTTCTACTCACGGAAGTGATCGTCAGGAGATCCGTGTACGTGTAGTTGCTAGTGGGGAAGAGTTAGGTGATCATATTCAATGGGTAAAATTCACGTCGATGGCATGGTCCCCTGACGATTCTGGCTTCTACTATAGCCGTTTTCCAGAGCCAGGCACGGTGAGTGAAGAGGATGAGGGCAAGTTTAACCGTGTTTATTTTCATAGGGTTGGTACTGCCCAAGAAGAGGATGAGCTCATTTACGACCATCCAGACAGCAATGAATTTCTTTTTCATCCTACCGTATCGGATGACAAAAAGTACTTGTGTTTAAATGTATACTTCGGGACAGCGGCAGAAAATCGTTTTTACTTGAAAGAGTTAGGGTCATCATCAGAATTTAACCGTCTATTAGACGAGCAGGATGCAGAATATACGTATATTACGAATGAAGGAACTACCTTTTATTTCCTCACAAACTATGAAGCACCGAAAGGACGTATTATATCTATTGATTTGGAAAATGCTGATCGGGAAAATTGGAAAGAGATTCTTCCTCAGCAAGACGATGTGATGGATTCCGTTAAATTTGTGAATGGGCAATTTGTCATCGCTTTCCTCCATGACGCCCATCACCAGCTTCATGTATATTGGTTGGACGGATCCCATGTAACGGCAATTGAGTTGCCAATCATTGGGACATTAACAGAACTGTCTGGGAAAAAAGATGACAAGAGTTTGTACTTTGGATTAACGTCCTTTTTAGAGCCAACGGTCGTCTATCATTATGACATGGATAAAGGGAAGCTAGAAGTTTTTGCCCAATCAGTCCTTTCTATCAATACTGCAGAATATGAAACGAAGCAAGTTTTTTACCGGTCAAAGGATGGGACGAATGTACCGATGTTTTTGACGTACCGAAAGGGCTTGGAATTGGATGGTGAGAATCCTGTAATTTTGTATGGGTACGGTGGTTTCAACATTAGTGTAACACCAGCCTTTAATCCTGCTATTTTGCGTTGGTTGGAAAAGGGCGGGGTGTATGCCGTTGCCAATCTCCGTGGTGGTTCGGAGTATGGGGAAGAGTGGCATAAGGCTGGGATGCTCGAAAACAAGCAAAATGTCTTTGACGACTTTATTAGTGCGGGAGAATGGTTGGTGAAAAATAACTATACGAACTCGGGGAAGCTTTCCATCATGGGTGGTTCTAACGGTGGATTGCTTGTTGCTGCTTGTATGGTGCAGCGCCCTGATTTATTCGGTGCCGTCATTTGCCGCGTGCCGGTCATCGATATGCTTCGTTACCATAAGTTTACGATAGGCCGCTATTGGATTCCTGAGTACGGAAATGCGGAGAAAGGGGAGCATTTTCCATTCATGTACGCGTACTCTCCGTTGCATAACATTAAGGAAGGGGAGAAATACCCGCCTGTCCTCATTGCAACAGCGGAAAGTGATGACCGGGTAGTACCGGCCCATGCGAAAAAAATTTGCAGCCACACTGCTGGAAAAAGCATCGGCCGATTCTACGGTGGTGCTACGGTTAGAGGCGAAAGCTGGTCACGGGTTAGGTAAACCTACATCGAAGCTCATTGATGAGTGGGTTGATTTTTATCGCTTCTTAGATAAGGAATTAGGGAAATAATTTAGTGTGATTGTAAAGGCAATATGATTTTCTAGTAGGCAGGGAGCATCCTTTGGGATATGCTCCCTATTTCCTCGTTTAATTGACAAAAACCGCATATCTTTTTACCTTAAGTTCTGGTTTTGTCAAATCTTGCGCTTACCTGGGAAATGGTTTAGGTAAATATTTCGTTTTTTTTAAAACAAAGAAGCTTTTGCACATGGAGGGTAATTAACGTTTACATTGAAGCCTTCAATGAACGCGAAATAGGAGCAATTTCGGTGTTGAGGTATGGTAGAGATGGATAGAAGAAGGACCATACAAATCGTAGTCAATAGGATAGGTATGGTCCTAGTAAATTAATGGTGGTTAATGGATGGAGTTCGCGATTTCTAATAAGACTTCCGGAGGCACATTATCAGCAGCATTCTTATTAATACTGATATTGTACTGCCAGCCGTTATCTTTAAAGAATAAAATGTTAAATCCACTTACAAGCTCTGTCGTGTAATAAGCTAGCGTTCCGTTTTCTAAGGGATAGGTCTCTTTAATATATCGTTCGGGAAAATCAATTCCGTATTCTTCTGGCTTCACCCTAATCATATAATGTTTTTTTGGGTCTTGTTCGTTCAGGTACTCCACTTCAAAACTGTCATTCCACTCCCCTTCCACATTGGTGCATTTCCCCATCTGATGGGTAAAGGGTACAGGAGGAAGTTTAAATGGTAATTTAATTTCTTCTTTAAACAGCTTGTTACAATCCTTTAAAGCCCCTTCTACAGATTGATATCCCACATCCATCATCGACTGTTCGAGGGGAGGCGGAAGGTCCTCGTCCGTTATTAAACCTGAAATATCTCCATGTCCTCCAACAGTACTAGTCATGAGGTAAATAAGGATTAATAATTTCATTTGTATTACCCCCTTTATACATATGATCCCCCATAATCTTGTTTTCACTCCAAAAATTGGTAGTGTCATAAAATATTTTCTCCACCTGTCTAATTTTTCATAACACTAAAAGGAAGAAAATGCTAATATGAGAGAAGAGACTAGACAAGAAAGCGGAGGAGAGGCAATGGCATATCAAGATGGTGACGTAACTATAAGGCCAATAAAAGAAACAGATTTACATACGTTGTGGGAATACATTTATGGGGATGAAACACTAGAATGGCATAGGTGGGATGCCCCGTATTTGGAACATAAACATATACCTTACGATCAGTTTATGAAAACACAGGATAGATTAATAAATCATCCTAGCAGATGGGTAATTGAAGTAGACGGAAATGTAATTGGAACGGTGAATTATTATTGGGAGCATGAGCCTTCCAAATGGCTGGAAATGGGAATTGGTATTTATGATGCCCAGTATTGGAATAAGGGACTTGGAACAACAGTTCTTCGCCTTTGGATCAATCATCTGTTTCAAACGATGCCCCTTGTGAGGGTCGGCTATACAACCTGGTCTGGAAACGAGCGGATGATAAAGGTTGGGGAAAAATTAGGCATGACAATGGAAGCGAGACTGCGAAAATGTCGTTATTATAACGGCCAATACTATGATTCTATTCGAATGGGACTTCTTCGAGAGGAGTGGGAAGGAAATCCTCTTTTTCATGGGAAACAGGAAACCCTCGAAACAAATTTATTAACATCATAGAAGCATTTGAAGGGAAGCGGAGCGATTTGTCAAAAGGAGAAAAAATTTTAAGCGCAGGTCTAGTCATTTTAATTATTATGTCTATGGGAATGCTTAATAGGATCAACGAGCTTGAGGAAAGGTTATATCTGGTTGATAGTATGAGGCATGATGTTCGTGATATACAGCATTCCATCTACGATATTTCCTCTCATGTGGATTTGAAGTTAGATGAGTTCTTGCAGGAACAAATGTGGGTTTCGGAAAAGGGATATGAAATTACCAATGTGGACATTGAAGGTAATACCATTGATCTCGTTATGGAATGGGCCATGCGTGACGTAGCAATGGAAGAAGAGATAGTATTTTTATATCGAGAAAAATCGGAACAAGACTGGACAGAACTAGAGGTAGTGAACAACAACGGCCTAAACTTTTTTTGTGGAAAAATCATTACCATTACATGGGAACTATGAAACACAGGTTGTGGCAGTTTCAGAGACTGGAAGAAGAAGCGAGCCTTTATTGGACCTAAACTTTAAAGAGCAGTTTGAAAATCGGATGATGATACATGCTTACGCACATTGGAGCAGCTATGGCTATTTAGACATGAATATTGAAATACATAATCCCCTTAAGCATGAGTTTATGTTAACGAAAAATAATGAGAATCTACGGATAAAAAGTGCCGTAGGGACTCTCTATCTTAATGGTCAAGTGTATAAGGAAATCGATTTATTAAAACATAACGAATTTATTCGAAACGAACCTTATAGTGAAATTATTTATTTTTATGATACTTTTGAGTTGGGCGAAGAACGGGATGTGAGATTTGGAGATGTGGAATTAGTTGTCATTGTGGAAGATAATTTAGGGTTCATTTATGAGACAGTAGGCGATGTGAGTTATTAAGTCTGTTCAAAAAGGTTGCTTTTTAGCTTTTTGAACAGACTCGAAGCAATGAGCAAGCCGTCCCAATCTTTTAAGAGCTGACAGGAGCGCATTTCTCCTGTCAGCGAGGGACGAGCGAAGCCATTGCCAAGACACTAATAATCTATTAAATAATTCCCCAAAAAAACTGCGGCTTCAATAATAGCATGCCGCAGTTTTTCTGTAATAAATTATTCCCAACTCACACTAAACTTTCCCCTAGTACCGTTCCCAATAATCACGAGTGTTTATTTTCCATCTACGTCTGCAGTAAATTCTAAGGTGCCAGACGCGTCTGTCTCAAAATCAATCGCTGTTGCCCCATCGTTGAAAGGGTCAATTCCGCATTTCAGCGTTGGAAAGAGAGCGAAGAGTCGTATCGAAAGGGTCAATTCCGCACTTCATTGTTGGAAGGAGAGCGAAGAGTCGCATGGGAAGGTTCAATTCCGCACTTCATGTTTGGAAAGAGATCAAAGAGTAGGATAGGAAGACTTCATTCCGCACTTCAGTGCAGAAAGATCATCGAAGAGTCGGATAGGCGGGAATATCCCCATATATGACTTAAATAAACAATATATTTGACTCTAAAGTAAAGCAAGGTGCATGAGAATCGAAACTCTAATGCACCTTGCATGTTAATTACTTTCAAAAATGTGAAAGTTAAGACCGTACGGGTCCTTTACCATAAAACTTTTACTGCTGTATTCCTTCGTTATGATACATCCTTCGTTAAGTAGTAGACTTTTCACTCCTTCTACATCGTCCACCGCAAATTCAAAGAAAGTGTTCATCGTCCCCTCTGGAGCATTTTCAATATAAAAGTTGACCCCATTAATAGAGAGCTTAGCTTCATCATCATTTTTTTCCACTAACGAAAACCCTAAAACATTTTTATAAAACGCCAATGCATCTTCATAGTTCTTTACTTGCACGGCAATATTATTGGTTAGTTGGAAGGGGGATGCTTTATTTATTTTTTTGCTAGGACGGTAGTCCTCGTAACCTGACGGCAGTAAATCAAACAATGACCACACAATACAATACTCATCACCAGGGCCAATGGTGCTCGCGTGTGATGAAAAATGTTACCATGATCATCTTTCGTAAAAACGGAGACTCCTGGATAGTTGAGATTATCTTCCTTAAAACTATTGTTAATAGAAGAAACCATTGGGAACACCCAGCTTCTTTCTGCTGCAACATCCTCTTGAATTTCAGGTGGGTCAGGAGAAATGACGACAAAGGCAGCTTTTTCCACAATATGATGGTAGACACTATTAAACCCATCGGCCCACATTGTACAATAGGAACAGCTTTTGCCCATGTTGTGAATGACAATCAATTCATTTTTGTCTCCAAACAATTCTAATAAACTGACCTCTTTGTTCTTGCTTGCTAGGAAAAAATAATTATCAACATGGTTCCCTTTCAGTTGACTTCTTAAGATTCGTATTCTTTCTTTTTTCTGTAGCAATTCTTCTTCCAGTTGTTCGATTTCTTTCGACAGTGTCCCTTGATCATCCATGGCCATTGCTCCTTTATAAAAAAAGTATGGTACTTTCTTTATTCGGCGTAGAAGAGTAATTCCCTTTTAAAACTATAAAATGGAAAAAGTAAATGCAAATATTATTTGGAAACATTTTTCATTTCTATTCGTCTATAGTTGTAAAGGGGGGATTCTAAATGCGAAGTCTTAGCTATGTCTTTTTTACTACTAATAATTCTCATGGTTAGTTGCAGCAATTCTGAAAAAAACTCTCGAAACCAAAAACAGCAATGATAATGAAAGCAGTATCACCTCTGAAAACAGTAATGGTTCTGAAAGCAATATTAACTCCGAGTATAGTAATCCTGAAACGACTGATTTAACTGGTGATCAACCACCAGATGTTATGGTAGAAATAACTGGTAACTCCTACGAAACAGTTTTAGGCACTTATTGTTGGTCTACTGCTAGAGAGGGTATCTGCATTGACACCGCAGGTCCCGTGGAAATGCTAGAAGGAAAGTCGCCAATAACCGTTCATCCAGGGGAACGGATCACCTTCATCATGGATTATGAACCTAAACCAAGTACAGTTTCACTTGTCCAGTTTACAGAGGGCGGTGTTCAGATTGAAAAACAGGTGGAAAACAATCACTTCTACGCACCAGAACGGTACGGAATTTATTACTATTCTTACGGGATCTGGTGGATGGATGCTGAAAGAGAAAACGTCAGCCTAGGTGATGCTTTTTATAATTTCTTTATAGAGGTAGTGCCGGACAGTGACCCTAAAGGGTAAGGAACGAGGTACTGAAAAAGTGGTGCATTTCCACTTTTTTCAGTACCTTCGAAGCAATGAGCGTAGCCGTCACAATCTTTAATAGCCTGATAGGAGTGGGTTTCTCCTATCAGGCGAGCGACGAGCGAAGCCATTGCAACACCAATTAAAGGTGCTGAAAAAGTTGTACTTTTTCAGCGGTCTCGTAGGGAACACGCCTGAGACCAATGAAGTTTCCATGGAATAGGGAAAGTTCAGGTTTGATTGTTTTCCTCGTTAGAATAACATTGTAAAAAAATGGAGCAAAGATTGAATGGAAGCTTTACTTCTAAAAGGGAAGTGAAGCTTTTATAATTTTCACTCAACATATAGGAAAACAATGGTAAAATGGAAATAACAAGTTTTTAATATAGTAAAAAGTGAGGACAAATACGATGGCTATAGAACTATTTTTCTTTCTAGTATTGATTGCAGCAGTTTTGGTTACAGGGCTTGTGCTAGTTTTTAAGCAAGGTGGTAGGCGATTGAAGCTTTTTTTACTGGCAATTCCCGTTGTGGCAGTAATAGGGTTCAGCCTCACCTATATTCCCCATAGTGTCGTGAGTATGGAACCGGCTAACGTTTCCAAAATCACTATTTTTGATGGGAGTACTGGCTATGATTTGGAGATTACCGATGAAGCGGTGATTCATCAAATCATTACGAATTTAAACGACATTATTTTTCAAAAGGGAAAATCATCTTTTTTTCGAATGGGCTATAGTTTCCGGACGACCATTTACGATCAAAGTGGGAAGGCGAGGCAGGAATTAATCATAAATTCCGAGGATACCATCAGGTACAAAGGCTTCTTCTACACGGCAAAGGACAACGAAATCGATTATCAGTTTATTAGAGATTTGGTCGATGAGGTATCTAAGTAAACACATGAAATAGGGGAGGGAGTAGAATAGATGCTTAATATTTTTGGCTATACAACGAGTATTCTATTACTTGGAGTTTTGCTTGTAATTATTACGTTCACCTTGCGATTATTCACGGAGAAAAAAAGTATTGTAATCGGTACAAATATTGTTGTTGTGGTGATTATTGTTGGACTATTTTATATGAATCAGTTCACCAATTTTGAGAAATTGGTTTCTCATCAACTGAACGAAGATACAGTTATTCGACAAATAACCATTGATGTGAATGACCCAAATGAGCGTTATCGTGAGCGAGTGGCAACCTTAACCGTAGAGGAAGAAGATACAATCGAGCAGATTCTTGCCGATTTGTCCCAGTTAGAATTAAAAAGGGACCCTGATTCCCGTGTGTTCGTAAGGAAGTTTCATGTAAGAATTTTAACTACCAATGACGAGGATACGCATCTAGTTACTAGATATTTAGCTTTAGATTTGGATGATAATTACCTCAATGAATACGAGATTATTAGTGATACGGACCATTTACAAACCATAAGAGCCCTCTGGGAAAGTGACGAAGTAGAGTGGAGAACATTTACTGATTAAAAAGGAGCGGTCACATGGTTATTGGGAGAATCGTTAGAGTAATAGAAGATACACATAGGGAAGAAACGCTGTGTGAAAGCAAAGAAAATAGGAGATTTGTTGTCAGTGTATTTTACCCAGCAAAAAATGACCACCAGTCCGAACATGAACCAGTGTATTTGGATTTGTTTTCTCCCCAGGTAGAAGCGGCAGAGAATATTTTTTTCCAACATGGGTGTAAAAGAAGGGTATTTAAAAAAACTTGGCAATTGATTGTTATAATGATGCACCTATCTCAAATGAGGCGAACAACCTTCCCGTTATTATTTATTCCCCTGGTGTCGGGATCGACCGGGATATGTATCAGTTTCACATTAGTCAACTCGTATCTGAGGGTTATATGGTCATAACAGTAGGGGCTACTTATGATACGGCCTATACAGTTTTTCCTAATGGGGAAATGGTTTATCAGACAAAGCAAGTTCAGGAAGTACCTGCCACTGATCTAGCTTTCCACCAACAACTAGTGCAGATTAGGGTGAAGGATATTTTGCTACTATTAGATACAATGACCACTTGGAATGAAGTGGATGCATATTTGAAAAATAGAATGGATTTAACGAAAATTGGCGTAGTTGGTCACTCTTTAGGGGGAGCGGCTGTTTTTGAACTGGCAAAAATCGATACTCGCATTAAGGCAGGAGTAATCATGGACGGGAGCCTGCAATTAATCACTCACGAAAAGCAGTTGACCACTCCATTTTTGTTGATGCGCCAAGAAAACTCTACCTATGAACAGATGACACAAGTCTGGAATCAAGAGGTTGCCGCTGCTTATAGTGAAGGGCAGCAGGCGTTATATGACACATTAGGGGGATTCAAGTCGTTTATAAAAGTAAACAATGCAGACCATCTGTCATTTTCCGATATTCCCGTCCTGTTTAAACATGAGGATCGAGAAAAATCAACAGTTGAGAGTGTACATCAAGTGATTAATCAACTTTCTATCGCTTTTTTAGATGAATTTCTAAAGGGAAAAGAACTTGCTTATTCCCACCTAATAAGTAATCGGGAGACACCCTCCGAGTTTGATAGGATCGATCAGAACGGAGAGGTAGTGATTTCATGAAGTACATACTGATAGGTGTTGCTGTTCTGTTTTTTATGGCTGGGTGCTCCAGTAATGAGGATATTATTCAAAAAGCAAAGGAAGAATTGCCGATGGAGATCCACCTCCCTTCGTATCTACCAGACGAATTAGAATTATCCAGGGCAATCTTCGAAGGGGACCTCCTCTTACTAACCTATGAAAGTGAAGACACCTCCACTTACATCGAGTTTAGTCAGGAGCCTTTTAATCAACGGGTAAACACTCAACGACTGATGGAATTTGTGGAAACGGGAGAAGACCCTTACGAGGAAATTCCTAATTTCCAACTTCTTGAAATAGGCGAGTTCGTTGGGGAATATCGCTTAACCCCCGAATTAAATGCCCTGGCTTACGTCTTTGTTCCGTTAATTTCACGTACCGATCACCAGGCAAGCCCATCCTATTGGATACGTTCCGTTGGTGTGGAAGAGGAAGAATTTCATAAAGTGATTGAATCGTTGCAGTGAAATTAAAGAACGAAAAAATCTATATTTAGGGAACTTTTTCCTATTTGCATACGTAGAAAGGGCTAAGTTAGAAAAACAAAGGGGTGCTGCCATGAGCTTTATGGATTTATTCTTTAGAAACCCACTACTTTTGGGACTAATATTTTAAACTATAGTCTTGCTTTTCCTGCGAAAAAAATAGTGATAATCGTTTCTGTGTTTTTCATACTTATTGCTGCTATTTTCGAAATAATGGTTTACTACCAAAGTTGGAGGGGTTATTATGAATGGATTTATTAACATTGGTTACCAAATTTTCTCAATTTTGATCTTGCTAGCCATTATTATTATCATCGTGCTTGTTGTGAGGAAATGGAAGGCTAGGAGCCAACAATTAGATCGAATTGAAATGAAATTAGATAGAGTTTTAGATAAAAAACGTCAACAAATAAAAAGTGAGGTGTTCCGGTGGATTTACTATTCCTCGTGTTAGTTTCCATTAGTTGGATCGTCATTCATCTATGGATCAAACGAAAATACAAAATTAAACTCCCATTTTTATATGTGCATGTGAATAAGCTTCAAAAGCGTATTGAGTGGATCACCTTAGTAGTTTCTCTCATAGCGCTTTTCTACTTTTATGTTGTACTAGAGTTAGAGATGAATTTAACTTTATATTTATTTGGTTGGATGGTATTTCTAGGTGTTATACGCTCATATATGGAATGGCGATACGATAAGGAATCGAAAAATTATTTTCTCTCCCTTATACATGGGTGTTTTTTCGTTAATTTTTCTATTGGGATTTATCTATTTTTTCTCACCAGAAAAAATTCAATACACCGTTGAAGGATACGTCTATTCCGAAAGTGGAGAGGTCAGGGAGGAAGTTGAGGTAGAGTTGTACGGAGAGTTTCAGCTCAACCCTTTGTATGGTAAAGGGTTTAGGGGGCAAGTGAATATTGGGGATAAAGAGTTTTTCTTGACCACCTATGGACATGATAGAACAATTCTGCTAGATAGATTGAAAGGGATACCCTATTCCTACACAATGATTGAGCTTACGGGGAGATCTAGAGGCAAAATTATCTTTACGCCAGACTATACCTCTTTCTCGGGAAAAATCAATCAACTGCAGTGGGATTTGGAGGATGCTGTAAATATAATATTTGCTGTTCCTGCATCGGAGTTAGAAGAGGCGGAAGCTATTTATCGTGATTTTCATAAAAACTAGGTACTCGTAAAGGAGAAGAAGATGGCGTCTAGCAAAAAGAAAAATATTAATTGGAGAAAAAGTCTTGGGTTTCTCCTTACCATTTCCATAATCATCAATGTCATACAATATCTAAATCACAATGACTATATCCATCAGCAGCGGCAACAGCATTATAACAGTCTTTGGATAATTTCTGACCAAGGAGAAAATCTAGTCAATCAGTTAGATAAGTTTCTAGCATTAACGGAAAACGATGCTAAGGAAGAGTTGAAAGTAGAGTTAGATAATGCATGGAGAATTGCTTTTGGTCAACATAACAACATGCACTGGTATTCTGCCATGCTTTCTTCAGAACTTATGGGAAGAAAAAAGTCAGAATGGAGTATGCTCCAATATAGTTTTAACCGAATTAATCAACAATTGCAGTATTACAATTCGCTGTTTCATGAGCGGAATGGTTATGTATTGGACGAGGAAGAAAGAGAGAAATTGGCGGCGATTGCTAGTTTCTATCGAATCTATCGTGAGAGAACGAAAGGCGATTCTATCGATATTGATTCTATGCTGGCCATGATTAATGAGCCAATGATGGTAATAGACGAGAACTATAGTAACGCATTAACGAGGGTTGGTTTAGGAGAAGAGTAAATTAGAGTTATAGAGAAATAAGCGTGAACGAAAGAACCAGAAAGGGGACACCTATGTTAGCTTATCCAGCTGCCACGTCCAGGCAAGAGAAACTAGATCTAGCAAAGGAAATAGTAACAAGATTACAAGAAAAATTTGGTGATACGATCCTGGCCATCGGAATTTATGGCTCCTTAGCTCAGGGAACCGATGGACCATTCTCTGATTTGGAAATGCATGTGGTTACAAAAAACGGTTCCAAACTGCCAGCCTATGAATTTATCCTCGGTGAATTTAAGGTGGAATTAACAACAGTAGAAAAAGGTGAATTTTTCACAAAGGCAAAGGAACTAGATGACTCCTGGGCCATCAAAGCGGGAGCCTATATAAAAGTTATACCGTTATATGACCCACACGGAATTTTTACAGAGGTGAAAGAACTCCCACTCCAAATTTCCCAAGATGCCATCCGGGACATCATGCGTGAGTTTATGATTTGGGAACCATATGAGACGATGGGGAAGCTTCGTAACAATTATCGCTTGGAAAACTTTGATTATATTCCGTTGGCAGCGAAAGATTTAGTATGGCAAACGACAAAACTGGTCGGGTTAGCCAACAAAAACTATTTTAGTACGAGAGCTAGAACATTGGAAGAAGCACTAATAATGTCGTCAAAGCCGTCTGGTTATGAGGAGCTAGTTCGGCTTGTAATGGCCGGAAGGTTGGACGATAAGAAACTAGTTTATGAGTGTTGTGAAAAACTTTGGTCAGGGTTAAACGAGTGGTTCGATGAAATAGGAATTGACTATAGGCTTCAGGAACTACCTTTTTAAAAACAAATAGGAGCAGGCTTTTATTAATTTGTCTGAAAAACAGTCGGGAGCGGTGGAAAGGTCAAATTGGGAGGTTCAATATGCCCGAAAAGCAGGTAGGAGAGTTGAAACGGTCATATTGTAAGATTTAAT